>JANYHX010000089.1 GCA_025362155.1 Gallionella sp.
CTGAAAAAAGAACATGGACAAAAATACTACTCGCACTCTGTGGAAAGGTGCCATTACCTTTGGCTTGGTGCACATCCCGATTGCCTTGCACGCGGCCACTTCTGAGCACTCGCTGAATTTTGATTGGCTTGATAAACGCAGTATGGATCCGGTGGGCTATAAACGCATCAACAAGAAAACCGGCGAAGAAATGGACAAGGAAAATATTATCAAGGGCATCGAATATGAAGATGGCCAATATGTCATCCTGACTCCTGAAGAAATTGCCGCCGCCTATCCTGTATCCACTCAGACAATAGAGATCGAAGCTTTTGTGCCGGTCGCCGACATTCCCTTTATTTTCCTTGATCGCCCCTATTATGTTTCGCCTATCAATAAGGGCGAAAAAGTCTATGCATTATTGCGCGAAATACTTAAAAAAAATGGCAATGCCGCGATTGCCAAAGTCGTGATTCAGACTAAGCAACATCTGGCTGCCCTGATTCCACTGGGTCCGGTGTTGGTGTTGAATCTGCTTCGATGGGAGGATGAAATTCGCAACTTTGACGTCTTGAACCTGCCACCCGAAAGCCTGAAAGCAACTGGTTTGACCGACAAGGAAATTAAAATGGGCGAGCGCCTGGTTGAGGACATGAGCACGAAGTGGAAACCGCAGGTATTCAAAGACTCATTCAAACAACAAATACAGGAATTGGTACAAAAGAAAATCAAGGCAGGAAAAACCAAAACGGTCACTCCAATCGAGCCCATGGAAACTGCAGGGGCTGGCGCACAAATTTACGACCTGACCGAGATGCTGCAAAGAAGTCTGGATCGAGGCACCAAGACAGAATCCCTTCCCCGGACTAAGCAGACAACCGCCAAAACAAAAGCCCCGCCTGCGGCCAAAAAACCAACTAAAGCGAAAGCGGCCTAGCTATGGAGAAAGCGGATCAGCTGCAAACTTACAGGCAAAAACGCAATTTCTCCGTGACTTCCGAGCCTCCGGGTGGAGGAAAACAAAATGAATCCAACCGGGCGTTTGTTATCCAGAAACATTGGGCAACGCGGCTGCATTATGATTTGCGGCTGGAACTAAATGGCACCATGAAAAGTTGGGCGGTACCCAAAGGACCCAGCCTGGACCCGCGGGATAAGCGCATGGCCATCCATGTTGAAGACCATCCGATTTCATACAACACTTTTGAAGGCATCATTCCCGCCAAACAATATGGCGCTGGCAAGGTTATTATCTGGGATAAGGGAACCTGGAGTCCGTTGGGTGACCCCTATGAAAGTTACAGGCAGGGAAATCTGAAGTTTGAATTGGCCGGGCAGAAGCTGCATGGCCGGTGGGTATTAATTCGCATGAAGGGCAATGATGAAAAGCAGGAACCGTGGCTGCTGATCAAGGAAAAAGACGAGATTGCCCGACCTGCAGAAGAGTTTAATGTAGTGGAGGCGCTGCCGGATAGTGTAGCCAAAATAAAATATTCCCCTGCCCAGAAATCCCTGCAAAAAAAATCCTCGGCAACAACAAAGGCAGTGAAATCAGACAAAAGTAAACTTCCTGCTGGCGCAATTAAAGCCCGCTTACCTGCAACCTTCAAGCCTCAATTAGCCACGCTATTGGTTGACCCCCCCGCCAATTCTGATGAGTGGATATACGAAATAAAATTTGATGGATATCGCCTGCTTACCCGTATTGAGGGCAATAAAATCCAGTTGTTCACACGAAACGGAAATGACTGGACTCATAAGCTAAGCGCTCTGGCCAATGAAATTAAAAAACTGGGTTTGGCTTCCGGATGGCTGGACGGTGAAATTGTGGTACTGAATGACCAAGGCATACCGGATTTCCAAGCTCTGCAGGGTGCTTTTGATCACGCTGCAATTCAGCAGATTGTCTATTATATTTTTGATGTGCCCTTCTATGGCGGCTTTGACCTACGCGCGGTATCCCTGATCGAGCGTAAGGAATTTCTGCGCACGCTTCTTGATAAATCACCATCTGCTGCGATTCGCTTCAGTGATACTTTCACTGTCGGGGGGCATGATGTTTTGAATTCCGCCTGTTATTTAGGTCTGGAAGGCGTAATTGGAAAAAGAAAGACATCCACCTATGTCTCACGAAGGTCTGCGGAGTGGATCAAATTAAAATGCACCCAGCGCCAAGAATTTGTCATTGGCGGTTTTACCGATCCGCAAGGCTCGCGCAGCAGCATAGGCTCACTTTTGCTTGGCGTATATGATGAAAATGGCGAGTTACATTATTGCGGAAATGTAGGTACTGGCTTTAATAGCAAAACACTAGCAGACATCAAACAAAAACTGGATGCCGTTGCACGCACGGACAGCCCCTTCGCGGAGAATACCGGCATAGACCGTAAAGCACATTGGGTAGCCCCAAAATTAATTGCGGAAGTTTCTTTTGCCGAGTGGACCACCACCGGACGTATCCGCCACAGTGTTTTTCAAGGCCTCAGAGTCGACAAAAAAGCCCCGGAAGTCCGTCGTGAAAAAGCGGCTGCTCTCAGCAACGCCACGTCTAGCGTCCTTCCGAGCACATTAAAGGTAACCCATCCAGACCGGGTGATTGATCCTTCTACCCACACCACCAAGATAGACTTGATTCAATATTATTCCCGCGTCGCTTCCTTGATGATGGAACATCTCAAAGCGCGTCCGGTTTCTCTGGTCAGGGCGCCGGATGGAATAACGGGGCAGCTTTTTTTCCAGAAACATATGGAGACCGCAACGATGCCAGGCATTAAACACCTGGATCCGGCGCTCGACCCCGATCATGCTGCGTTACTCACCGTGGCTAAACCCGAAGGTTTACTATCCGCGGCGCAGATGAATGTGCTTGAGTTTCATACCTGGAATGCACTGATATCCAATATACAAAAACCGGATCGTATGACCTTCGACCTTGATCCCGGCGAGGGTGTTGCATGGTCGGCCATGCAGGAAGCCGCCACACTGATGCGAACGTTCCTGAATCAGTTACAGTTGAGCTGTTTCTTAAAAACCAGCGGCGGCAAAGGGCTGCATATCGTCGTTCCGCTCAAGCGCTTATATAGCTGGGAAACGGTCAAGGATTTCTCGGGGGCAATTGTTCAACATCTGGCGCGCACCCTGCCTAAGCATTTCTCTGCCAAAAACGGACCGCGAAATCGGGTGGGGAAAATATTTATCGATTATTTGCGCAATGGATTTGGCGCAACAACGGCGGCGGCATGGTCAGCACGTTCACGCCCCGGGCTGGGCGTTTCGGTGCCAGTTGCATGGTCTGAACTGGCCTCACTTACCGGCAGCGCCCATTGGAGGGTTGCCAATATCCAATCCCGTTTGAATATTGGCAATGAACCCTGGAAAGAATATTCAAGCTCCGCTCAAAACCTGGGAGCAGCAATGAAAATACTGGGGTTTCAGCCTGCTCAACCGGCTCGCATCTCCAGCATCAAATGATTGACCCGCTTGACGAAGCCAGCCGGGTCGTCCAATTGTCCACCCTCCGCAAGCAAGGCTTGATCGAATAGCACTGCGGCCCAATCATCGAAATATTTTTCTTCTTCTTTTAAACGCATTACCACTGGATGATGCGGATTAATTTCCAGAATAGGGAGGGTAGTCGGAGTCTTTTGCCCGGCGGCCTTGAGCATGCGCGCCATATTGCCGCCGATGTCATGCTCGTCGGAAACCAGGCACGCGGGTGAATCAGTCAGGCGATGGGTCACCCGAACTTCCTTGACGCGTTTATCCAGAGTCTGTTTAATTTTTTCGGTCAACGCCTTGTGGTCAGTGGCTTGTTTGTCCTGCTCCTGCTTCTCGGCTTCGTCTTCCAGCTTACCCAGATCAAGCCCGCCCTTGGCTACAGACAGCAATGGCTTGCCGTCGAACTCAGTCAAGGAGCTTACTACCCACTCGTCCACGCGGTCCGAGAGCAACAACACTTCTATGCCTTTTTTGCGGAACACTTCCAGATGCGGACTATTCTTGGCCGCATTAAAAGTTTCTGCGGTGATGTAATAGATTTTGTCTTGCCCATCTTTCATGCGCGCGATGTAATCGGCTAAAGAAACGGTTGCTGCGTCGGTGTCTGCATGGGTTGAGGCGAAGCGCAATAATGCAGCGATTTTTTCCTTGTTGGCAAAATCTTCCGCCGCGCCCTCCTTCAACACCTGGCCAAACTCGCCCCAGAATTTGGTGTATTTTTCTTTTTCATTGGCCGCCAGGTCTTCCAGCAAACTCAACACCTTTTTGGTACAACCAGAACGTATCGCCTCTATGTCTTTCGACTCCTGAAGAATTTCGCGCGATACATTCAGCGGCAAGTCACTGGAATCGACTACGCCGCGCACGAAGCGCAAATAAGGCGGCAGCAATTGCTCGGCATCATCCATGATAAACACACGGCGCACGTAAAGCTTGATGCCGTGGCGGGCATTGCGATCCCACATATCGAACGGCGCACGCGCCGGAATATAGAGCAGTTGTGTGTATTCCTGCCGGCCTTCTACGCGCGCATGCGTCCATGCGAGCGGGTCTTCATAATCATGGCCGACATGTTTGTAAAACGCCTTGTACTCATCGTCGGAAATATCGTTCTTGGCACGCGCCCACAAAGCGGAAGCCTGATTGACCGTTTCGTCCTCATCGGTGATGACCTGACCGCCCTCTTTCCATTCCTCTTTCTTCATCACAATGGGCTGGACGATGTGATCGGAATATTTATGGATAATGGAACGGGTCTTGTGGCCGCTGAGCAAATCCTCCTGGTCGGCACGCAGATGCAGCGTGATATCCGTGCCTCGCGCGGCTTTGTCTATCATCTCGATACTGAATTCACCATCGCCATCCGATTCCCAATGTACGCCCTGGTCAGCCGATTCCCCGGCACGGCGG
>JANYHX010000111.1 GCA_025362155.1 Gallionella sp.
CTGGAAACCGGCACCGCTGCCACACGGCAGTTGGCGAAACGCCAACTCACCTGGTTACGTGCTATGCAGGACAATATCGAACTGGACTGCCTCCGGCCTGACTTGGCGCAGAAAGCCATCAGTGTACTCAGTCAACTTTTAATAACGTAATGCTACATTCTTCTTCGAGCCCATGAGCGCGCTGCGTGCCATCCAAGGCGATATCACAAAACTCACTGTTGACGCCATCGCCAATGCCGCGAATTCATCGCTACTGGGCGGAGGCGGGGTGGATGGCGCGACTCATCGCGCGGCGCGGCCTGAATTATTGCAGGAATGCCGCATGCTGGGCGGTTGCCCGGTGGGACAGGCGCGGCTCACGCGCGGTTATCAATTACCCACCAGGTTTGTGATCCATACCGTCGGGCCGGTGTGGCAGGGCGGCAAACAGGACGAGGCAAAGCTGCTAGCCTGCTGCTATCACGAGATTGGCTATCGCCGCCGCACAGCAGCTTGCCAGCATCGCTTTCCCGTGCATCAGCACCGGCGTGTATGGCTATCCACCTGAATTGGCATGCAAGGTAGCGATTGCAGCAGTGCACAATTTTTTACTATCTTTTGAATCATTGAATGGCGCACCCTGCTCTGTGCATGAAGTCATATTCTGCTGCTATTCTAAAAGTGATCTGACGCTTTACCAATCCGGTCTGGGAGAATCAAGCCGATGAAAATCAAGCCTGGCAAGCTCGTATGGCGGCTGACCTCGGGGTCATTCTGCGGCATAATGCGCCACTTTAATTAAAAGTCTGATGCAATGAAAATCACTGTTATAGGTTCCGGCTACGTCGGCCTGGTTTCCGGCGCCTGTCTGGCCGAGTTGGGCAACGATGTGGTGTGCCTGGATGTCGATCCGAACAAGATCGCTCTTTTACAACAGGGTGGTGTGCCGATTTACGAGCCGGGGTTGGAGCAACTCATCAAAAGCAATGTTGCCGCTGGCCGTTTGCGCTTCACTACCGACGCCGCCGAAAGCGTCGCGCATGGACTGGTGCAAATGATCGCGGTAGGCACACCGTCTGGTGAAGACGGCTCGGCGGATTTGCAATATGTGGTCGCGGCGGCGCGCGCCATTGGCCGCACCATGAGTGAATACAAGGTGATCGTGGATAAATCCACTGTGCCCGTCGGCACGGCAGGCAAGGTCATACAAGCTGTAAAGGATGAACTAAACACGCGCAGTTTGAAAACCGAATTCAGCGTCGTCTCCAACCCCGAATTTCTCAAGGAAGGTTCTGCGATAGACGATTTTAATCGCCCGGATCGCATCGTGATCGGCGCTGAAGATGAGCAGGCCATACGCGTAATGCGCCAGATGTATGCGCCTTTCCAGCGCAATCACGACCGCTTGATGGTGATGGACATCAAATCTGCCGAACTCACTAAATATGCGGCCAATGCAATGCTCGCCACGCGCATTTCGTTCATGAATGAACTGGCCAATCTGGCCGAGCGCGTCGGCGCGGACATTGAGCAGGTGCGTAAAGGCATAGGCTCAGACCAGCGCATCGGCTACCACTTTTTGTACGCCGGTTGCGGTTATGGCGGCTCGTGTTTCCCCAAGGATATCCGTGCACTGCAACGCACCGGCGAAGAACACGGCCTGCCGCTGAAAGTGTTGCATGCAGTGGAAGAAGTGAATTTTGCGCAAAAAAATGTACTGCTGGAAAAAATCACCAAGCGTTTTGGCAGCAATTTGAAGGGCAAACATTTCGCATTATGGGGACTCTCATTCAAACCCGGCACCGATGACATGCGCGAAGCTACCAGCCGCGTGGTGATGGAGGGACTATGGGCTAAAGGCGCGACCATCACTGCCTTCGACCCAGTGGCAATGAAAGAAACCCGACACCTCTATCCTCAACATAGCCATCAAACATCCCCTGACGATCGACCCGACCTCAGCTTTGCGGAAACCCCCAAGGACGCGCTGCAAGATGCCGATGCACTAATCATCGTGACCGAATGGAAAGCCTTCAAGAGTCCTGACTTTAACGTGATCAAGGCACGTTTGAAGCAAGCGGTGATTTTTGATGGGCGCAATTTGTTTGAACCTGCCAGTGTTACTGCGCTGGGCATTGAGTATCACGGTATCGGGCGCGAAGGTTAGAAAACGGGTAGCTTAGTAACGAATTATTGGCAGTCACAGCTGCATACGCTAGCGTCAAATTAAGAGGCATAATGTTGTACCTATTGAAAAGAGATGATTCATGCCGGAAGCGGTTGAACTTTTAAAGCAAAATTTGACGATTGATCCTGATCTGCGCAGCTTCGTCCATTTTGTACTGGAAAGCATAGATAAGCTGGGTGGCAATATTTTTGGCGCCTCCCTTGCTGCGCTTGATCTGACCCAGCAATTACTCAATGCGGGTGTCACCACAGGTCGTCCTGTGCCGGTCAGCCTGTTGTTAAGAGATAAACAAATGATGGTGCTGTGGGATAGGCAAGGGTCGTTCAAGATTGCAACGCTCCCTGAAATGCCGCCACAGGAAACTATTGCGCAATTGTGCATTTATTTACGCAGCTCAACTGCTGCTGCCGACCCGGAGATACTGTTACAGCGTAATGCCGAGATGGAACGCCATTTTGCCGAAGTCCGTATACGCGCCGAAAAAGAAATGGAAATTCTGCAACAGGCTTTGAATACGGGTAAATACAAATTACTGGAAGTCGTGCACCAAGCGGAAACCGACGCGCTTACCGGACTACTTAATCGGCGCGCCTTCGACGAAAAACTTAAGCAGACATTCCTTCATACCATGCGTCAACGAAATTCGCCGCTGTCGCTGCTGTTCCTCGATCTCGACCACTTCAAAAAAATCAACGATGACTTTGGCCACCAAGTCGGCGACGAGCATCTCAACAGGACGGCTGATATCCTGCGCAAAATTATCCGCGTAGATGTGGACTTTGCCTTCCGTTTTGGTGGCGATGAGTTTGCGGTGGTTCTATTCGGCGACTTTCAGCTTGCTTGTGACAAGGCGCGGCAGGTGCTGAGGTCATTGGAGAGTAAGGTGAGTATAGGCATTGCCACTATCAATCAGGATACGCAGAATGATCTCTCGCTGGAAGAATTTATCCGCCGTGCCGACAATGCATTATATGAAGCCAAGCATCGCGGCCGCGGTCAGGTAGTGTCTCATTTCTGCATGTCACAGGCTCACCAGAGATGCCCGTACCTACGTCCCGGAATGGACCCTGAGCGACATGACTAAAGTCTTCGATAGCGCCACAGATTGCAAGTTACTATTCAGCGGCACCACGAAAAACGAAAGTGCCCTGATTTTACTGCGCTCGAAGCTTGCCGCAATTTCCCATCGCCTCGGCATTCCCGAATTGAAACGGGAGAATATGCTGCTGGTTGCTTCTGAATTGGTGCAGAACAACATAAAACATGCGGGTGGTAGTGGCATGATCCAAGTGTGGATGCAGCCTGGTCCGACGCTCGACATTCTGGCACTGGATTACGGCCCTGGTATTGCTGATCTTGCCCGGGCGGAAGAAGATGGCTACTCCAGCCTGAAGACTTTTGGCAAAGGCTTGGGGGCGATCCGTCGCTTAAGTGACGAGTCTTACATTTACACTCAACCTGAACATTTTGGCCAAGTTAAAAAATGGAACGGAACAGTTTTCCTTGCTCGCTTCATTCTCGGTTCACACAAGGATTTCATGCCCAAAAAAGTCGGCCTGTTTTCCCGATCTTTGTCCGACAAACGTTATAACGGCGACCGTATCTACTGGCAAAAAAATGGCACCTCATTGCGCTGGCTGCACCTCGATGGTTTGGGACATGGTGAAGAAGCGCTAAATGCCACAGCCAATCTCGCTATCCATCTCGCTCACAACGACAAGCTCGAGACCCTCCTGAGAAATGTTGATCGCCAACTCATTAAAACGCGCGGCGCAGTCGGCATCATTGGTGAAATCAATTTTGTCCAACGGGAGGTGCAACTGCTGGGCGTAGGGGACATGCATGCGCATATTTACGATCATGACCAAATGCAGCTCATTGCTTTCGCACCTGGAATCCTTGGTAAAGAGCACCGTTCAACTTCTCCGCATCACTCTACCCTTGGCAAAAGGGCGGTGGTGGTGACTGCCAGCGATGGCATTCGGCGCAACTGGGACACCCAGAATTTCACCGGACTTTTCAGTCATCACCCCCAGTTGATTGCCTACACATTAGGGAATATTATGGGCAGGATTTCGGATGATCAATCAATTTTCGTTTCACTCATTGCATAAACAACGAATAACTCAGGGGGACATATGGCAATAAAAAAGGGATTAAGCGAAAAACTGACTGCGTTATTTAATCTGAAGATCAGTAATATTTCAGCCGTGCTTGAAGAGCCGGGACGAAAATTTTTTTGCAGCAATAACAGGCTGATGGATGAGGATGAAGTTGCTGATTTGAGCAGTGAA
>JANYHX010000138.1 GCA_025362155.1 Gallionella sp.
TTTTGCAGAATGAGTTGAGTCGCTTGAATGAGGATATTGCGGCATTGGGTGCGGTGAATCTTGCCGCACTGGAAGAGCTGCAAACCGCGACCGAGCGCAAGGCTTATCTGGATGCGCAATCAAAAGACCTGAACGAGGCGATGGCGACACTGGAAGATGCGATCCGCCGTATCGATAAGGAGTCGCGCGAGCTATTGATGGACACTTACAATCAAGTCAATCTGCATCTGGCAGAATTGTTCCCGGTATTGTTCGCGGGGGGCGAAGCGCGGCTGGTGCTGACTGGCGAGGAGATACTAGATAGCGGCGTGCAGGTCATGGCGCAACCGCCCGGCAAGAAGAATAGCTCGATTCATTTATTGTCTGGCGGGGAAAAAGCCCTCACCGCGATCGCACTGATATTCTCGTTATTTCAGCTCAACCCTGCACCCTTTTGCCTGCTCGATGAGGTGGATGCACCGCTGGACGATACCAATACCGAACGGCTGTGTGCGTTAATCAAAAAAATGTCGCAACACACCCAGTTTGTATTTATCAGTCACAATAAAATTACGATGGAATTGGCGCAACAGTTAGTCGGCGTGACCATGCAGGAGAAAGGCGTGTCCAAGGTGGTGGCGGTGGATATCGAAGAGGCCATGCGGATGCGCGACGAGCAACTGGTAGCCTAGTTATTGGCAATAGGTGGCGACATCCTGCTGAGCTTTTGCGATCCGTTCCTGGCGCTGCTTGTCGTCCATATATGAACGCTCACCGTTTGCATCAACCTCGACCATCCGTATGCCTTCCTGCAAAGTTCTCAGATTTTGTTGCGACGTCGCGCAGCTGGCTTTTTTGGCGTCTTCCTCGGCTTGTTTTTGCAGAGCCTTGTGGGTTGCTTCCTGTTTAGCTTTTTGGGATTTCTTTAATTCTGCTTCTCGTTCGGCAATGGTTTTTGGCGCGGCCGGGGAACTGGTAGCAGCTGGGGCACTGGTAGAGGTAGTAGTATTGCCATTGCTGTCTGAAATGGAGCGCAATGTCTCGGCCTTCATATTCGAAGGAGGCGGTTGATCCGAATAATGCACATGCCCCTGATCGTCCACCCATTTATTGATTCCAGCATAGGTACTTATGCTGCCCAACATCAATATAATCAGCAGAAATTTGCTCATGGCAATTATCCCTGTGGTAAAAGTTTTGGTTTGATTGAAAATAAATCCAGCCGAAAAATTCGGCTAAACGCACACATGAGTCTAGCATGTGGAGGTATGATTGCAACTGAATAAGCTGAGGTATGAAGCGTCAAGCAGGGGGAGATATATGCAAGTGGGTAATCCTGGTAGCAGTGCCAACAAAAATGATTCGGAAAAAAATGCAGAGTCGCTAATGGCTCAAGCGGTATTGAAACTTTTCAATGCCTATTATCGCGACCACAATCACTCGGGGAAAATTTACGACGATTTCCCGGATTTTTATTTGTTCAAGGCGGAAGTATTGGAAGGGAAGGAAATCGCCACACGCGGTTCAGAAAAATTGTTGCTGGAAGATGTCATTCAGCGCGCCAAGGCACGAAATGGTTACATCAGCGTTTGTAAACATCGCAATCCCAAGCTGGGTTATTACTGGCTGGAATTATCGGTAATGCCGTTCATGATGGGTGATACAGTTAGTAAAGATAATAAAGGAGAGTTTTTTTACATCCTTGCTAAATTTATCGAATACACCCAACAGCACCCGAAGATATATGGGGATTTGACAGCTGAAATGGACTCGGACAAGGATATTGCGCTGATGCTGGACGGAATAAAAAAAATGGCGGCTCGCCTCAGTGTATCGCTGGACATATATCCGGAACAAATGCTCGTGTCCTACAATCCCAGTTGGCCGGTGACAGAAGTCAAAAAGCTGCTGCATTCGCTCAAGGAAAACGATCAGGATTGGTGCGAAATGTTTTTCGAATACCTGATTTATGTGATGGGCAAAAAGACTACAGGGTAATTTTCAGCAGCACCAGCACCGCACCGCTACCGCCCTCTCTGTTGGGTGCGTCACAATATCCCAGCACCTGGTGATGTTGCGTAAGCCAGTAACGTGCGAGCTTGCGCAACACGGCTTCGCCCCCCTGGCTATTCAATCCTTTGCCATGTATTACCAGCACACAGCGCCAATGGTACTGAGTGGCCTTATGCAAAAACTCCTGTAATAATTTGCGCGCAGCGTCAATGCCATTGCCATGCAGATCAAGCCTGTCCTGAATCGGCCAGCCGCAGCGCCGCAGCTTGCGCAAGGTCATGCGTGACAGGCCGTGGCTCAGGTATTCAGCCGGTATATTTTCGGGTACGAAATCTGAAAGTATGTCCGGTATTGCAGCTGGAAAACTGGAAGCGTGAAGAAGAGGTTTGCGTGGCACCGTCCGTGGCGTAACACGATTTTGCTTTGCCAGCAATTTCACCTCGCCGATTGCGGTGCGGAAAAGTGCAGCATCCGCCGCGGTTACCCTGTCGGTTTGATTTTTCGTGGGCTTCTTCACAACAGGCATAGTTGTGCCGAAATATTTCTTTATGCCTTGCCTATCGAAGCGAGATACTTATCCGCATCCAATGCCGCCATGCAGCCGGTTCCCGCACTGGTGACTGCCTGGCGATAAATTTGATCCTGCACATCACCAGCCGCGAACACACCGGAAATACTGGTCGCCGTGGCATTTCCATTTGAGCCGC
Source organism: Gallionella sp. (assembly GCA_025362155.1). Taxonomy (GTDB): domain Bacteria; phylum Pseudomonadota; class Gammaproteobacteria; order Burkholderiales; family Gallionellaceae; genus Gallionella. The sequence continues at coordinate 2,700 of JANYHX010000138.1, forward strand.
CGCGCGTCTGAATGTAGTCGTTACTCATTTCCAGTTGCCCGGTAAAAATGTCGGTATTGGGCTTGTGACCGATGGCGATGAATACGCCCTGTAGCGCGATGTCCCGCGTCTCCTCGCCCGGCACCAATTTGACACGCATGCCAGTGACCCCGCCGGCATCCCCGAGCACTTCGTCCAGCGTGCTATTCAGTTGCAGCGTGATTTTTCCTTCGGTTACCTTCTCCATCAGATGATCGACCATGATGCGCTCGGCGCGGAAGGTGTCGCGTCTATGTACCAGCGTGACGTGTTTGGCGATGTTGGATAAGTACAGAGCCTCTTCCACAGCGGTATTGCCACCGCCCACCACCGCGACGTCCTGGCCCTTATAAAAGAAGCCATCACAAGTCGCACAACCGGAAACGCCTCGGCCCATGAAGGCTTCTTCAGAAGGCAGGCCGAGATATTGCGCCGAAGCTCCGGTGGCGATGATCAGTGCGTCGCAACTGTAGCTGCCCGCATCGCCGACCAGCAAAAAAGGTTTTTGTTGCAGCTTGGCAGTGTGGATATGATCGAAGATCATTTGTGTATTGAAGCGCTCCGCATGTTGTTGAAAGCGTGCCATCAGTTCGGGACCTTGCACGCCCATCGCATCGGCAGGCCAGTTGTCGACATCGGTCGTAGTCATCATTTGACCACCCTGGGCTAAACCGGTGATCAGCGCCGGATTCAGGTTGGCGCGTGCTGCGTAAACTGCTGCGGTATACCCAGCCGGACCAGAGCCCAAGATGACGAGGCGATGATGTTGAGTCGGTTTATCCATGGTGCAAATCTTTCTGCAAGGTTCAAAGGTAGAATTTACCAGTAGTTATGTCTGCCTGTCGAGCG
>JANYHX010000178.1 GCA_025362155.1 Gallionella sp.
AACTACTAGCCATTCGACTAAGCTGGCAAACGACGCCAGCCAAGTCGCTGGTTATGTTTAAGCACGCAGTGCGAGTTCCGCAGCCGCCTGACCAGTCGAGCAACGCAGGGTACACCGAAGGTGCGGCGAACCGGGGTCGCGTTCTTTTTGGTTACTTGTTCTTGGCGACGCAAGAACAAGTGACTAGCTGTCGGGCTACCCCCGACGGTTTTCGATGGGTATCGCTATGCTCAACCCATCCTACGCTTGCTCCAATGTAGGGCTAGGATGATGGAATTTTACTTGCCAAAAAACCCATGGGAACCTCCTCTCCAGACTCCGCTATTGCGAGGATGTATTGAGGTGGCAACGCAATGCGCCAAGTTCGATCTCCTTCATTTGGCACCGCCTGAAACTCTACAAAAAAAGCGCCAACCTCGAAAGAAGTTGAAAGGAAAAACTGAAGGCCTGTCACCGGATGTTTGTCCAGATAAGGATTTAACATTTCAAGAAGTAGTTGAGGCGCTGTGGGCTGCAATATGCAAGCGAAACATTTTGACATTACAAAGGCCACCATGGCCATCTGGCCCCGAGTAACAATAGTGCAATAAATGATGTAACCCAACAAAGATACGTCAGACGGTCGATTGCTCGCTCTTGCTTCTTACAAAGCTCGCTAAGGAAATCTTCAGTGCTTAAATTCATTATTACTCCTTAAGTTGAAAATATCATCTTATGTTAAACCCTCTAACGCAACTTCGGTGTCCCACAAACCACATCCGCATTCTGCCCCCGATGCCGCAATGCATGATCCATCAGCACCAACGCCAGCATTGCCTCGGCAATCGGCGTAGCGCGGATGCCCACGCAGGGGTCATGACGGCCGTGCGTTTCGACCATTACCGCCTCGCCTTGCAAGTTGATCGAGCGGCGCGGGATACGGATGCTGGAAGTGGGCTTAATCGCGATGTGCGCGATAATGTGTTGTCCGGTGGAAATGCCGCCGAGTATGCCGCCCGCGTTGTTGGAAAGAAAACCTTGCGGGGTCATTTCGTCACCGTGTTCGCTGCCGCGTTGTGTAACCGAGGCGAAACCCGCGCCGATCTCGACGCCCTTCACCGCATTGATGCTCATCAGCGCATAGGCGATCTCGGCATCGAGGCGGTCAAATACCGGCTCACCCAGCCCCACCGGCACGTTCTCCGCCACCACGGTCAGCTTCGCGCCGACGGAATCGCCAGACTTGCGCAGCGCGTCCATGTAATCTTCCAGCGTTTGCACCATGCTGGTATCCGGCGCAAAGAACGGATTTTCATTGACTACATCCCAGCTCTTGAAGGGAATTTCGATCTCGCCGATCTGCGTCACGTATCCGCGTATCACTACGCCGTATTTCTCATGCAGCCATTTCTTGGCGACTGCGCCGGCCGCTACGCGCACTGCGGTCTCGCGCGCTGAGGCGCGTCCGGCGCCGCGATGATCGCGTATGCCGTATTTCTGCAAGTAAGTGTAGTCGGCGTGCCCGGGACGGAACGTTTCGGCGATTTTTCCGTAATCCTTGCTGCGTTGGTCTTCGTTGCGTATCAGCAGCGCAATCGGTGTGCCGGTGGTTTTGCCTTCGAATACGCCAGAGAGAATTTCCACGGTGTCCGATTCGCGCCGCTGTGTAACATGGCGCGAGGTGCCAGGCTTGCGTCTATCCAGATCGTGCTGAATGTCCGCTACAGACAATGCCATGCCCGGCGGGCAGCCATCCACTACACAGCCCAGCGCCGGGCCGTGCGATTCGCCGAACGAAGTCACTGTGAACAGAGTGCCGAGTGTGTTTCCAGACATGATTCGTATCTCGCAAAAACAATGGCATAAGTTTAACATAGCGACCCTGACACGGTGGGACGTAGCCCTCCGGTGCGGGAGGGGTCGCAGGCGGCTGCATCAACAAACGTAATTATTATTCGAACGTTCGCAGCCGCCGGCACAATAATAATTCCGTCATCCTCTGCGCTGGAGGAAATGACAATCCTGGAGGTTTGTTGATGAAAGCCATACTGATGACCACCGCAGGCAGCCCCGATGTGCTGGCACTGCAAAATATTGATAAGCCGGAGCTACCCTCGGCGCATCATTTGCGCGTCAAGCTCGCTGCTGCCGGAATAAATCCGCTGGACACCAAGCTGCGCGCCAAGCCGATTTATTATCCAAACAGTTTGCCCGCGATACTGGGTTGCGACGGTGCTGGCATAGTCGAAAAAACCGGCAGCGCGGTGACGCGTTTTAAGGAAGGTGACGCAGTATATTTCTGCAATGGCGGGCTGGGTGGAAATCAGGGCGATGAACCTGGGTGTTATGCGGAATACACCACACTGCATGAAGAATACTGCGCCGCAAGCCCGGCCAATATCAGCTTGCAGGACAGCGCTGCGCTGCCATTGGTATTAATTACGGCGTGGGAAGCGCTGGTTGAGCGGGCCAATCTGCAGCCGGGGCAAACAATCCTGATTCATGGCGGCGCCGGTGGCGTTGGACATATTGCGGTGCAGCTTGCCAGACATCTGGGCGCGCGCGTGGCGGTCACGGTGGGCGACGACAAGAAGGAAGGCTTGGCGCAAGGGCTGGAAGCGGAAAAAATCATCCGCTACAAAGAAGAAGATTTTGTGGTTGACGCGGTGGACTGGTCAGGTAATCAAGGGGTGGATGTGGTGTTCGATACGGTAGGCGGAGAAACTTTTTTGCGCTCATTTAATGCAGCGCGCATTGGTGGCAAAATTGTTACGCTACTCTCTACCCCAATGTCCCTAGAAGATGCGCAGTTGGCGCGGCTGCGTAATTTGTCGCTGTGTTATGAATTAATGGCCACGCCGCAGGTGATGAAGCTGCACGAAGAACGCATCCGCCAGCGCAAGATACTCGAGCAAGGCGCACAACTTATTGAGGCGGGTAAACTCGGCGTGCTGGTCTCTTATGCGTTGCCGTTGAAGGATGCCGCTGAAGCGCATCGCCTTATCGAGAAGGGTGGGGTATCAGGGAAAATAATCTTGACGATGGAATGACACTTGATAGGCTGAATCAACGTCCAGCTTATTCCAGCTGATTACGCATGTGTTCCGCCACCTTGGCAAATGCTGCCGACAGTTCCTGACGTAATACCTCATCTTCCACCACCTCGCTTAATGCCTGATTCATGCACAGCAGCCACTGCTCGCGCTCGGCGGCACCAATAGTGAATGGCAAATGCCGGCGGCGCAGCATGGGATGGCCGTATTGATCCACATATAACTGCGGCCCACCCATCCAGCCGGAAAGGAATTTGAACAGCTTGTCCGTGGCACCCCGAAGATCTTCCGCGTGCAATTTGCGGATGCCATAAGCCTCAGGCAGCTCGTCCATCAATTGATAGAAGCGCAGCACCAGCGCGCGTACTTTTTCTTCGCCACCGATGCGCTGGTAGTGGGCGGGTGGAAGTTTTTCAGGCTGCATATTTTTTCGCTATCATCAAAAGTTATTCTGCTGCGCAAAGTTTCATAACCGCTCCTATTTCAACCATCCCTTACGGTGGAACATCCAGAAAGGTAGCGCGACGGAGATTGCCATCAGCAGCAATGCAAATGCGTAGCCGTATTCCCATTGCAACTCCGGCATGAGTTTGAAGTTCATGCCGTAAATCGACGCGATCAGGGTGGGCGGCAGCATGGCCACCGAGGCTACGGAGAACAGGCGCACGATTTTATTCTGGTTGATGTTGATAAAGCCGACGGTGGTATTCATCAAAAAATTGATCTTGTCGAACAGGAAAGCGGTATGCCCATCCAGTGAGTCTATGTCCTGCATGGCTTGGCGCGCTTCTTCAAACTGGTTGGGCTTGAGCAATTTACTGCGCATCAAAAATGAAATCGCGCGGCGCGTATCCATTAAATTGCGGCGTATGCGTCCGTTCAGATATTCGCTGTGCGCAATTTTAGCCAGCACTTCGGCTGCCTCGTTATCGCCTAGATTGGTATTGAGCACTTTACCACCGATGCCGCCCAGCTCGACGTATACCTCTTCCAGCGCATCAGCAGAAAACTCCACATCGGAACCATACAAATCAATCAACACATCCAGGCTGTCCTCGACCAACTCCGGATGTCCGTGCGTGCGCTGGCGAAACAGCTGAAACAACGACAAATCCTGATCATGCACGCTGAACAATATGTTGCGGGAGAGTACAAAAGCGACGATCACACTGCGCGAGTCAATCTCTTTGCCGCGCAAGAAATCTGAACGCACATGCAGCTCCTCGTTCTCCTCGTAAAACCGCGCGCTGGCTTCTATATCACGCAGATGTTCGGGCTGCGGCAGGTTGATGGAAAAAGTTGCGCTCACCCAGGCGCGCTCCTCTTCGCTGGGGGCGATGATGTCTACCCAGATCGGCTTGCGAGTGGCGATTTCCTCCGCTTGTATATTGACCAAACGCCCATGGTCCAGCGTAAAGATATTAATCATCTGGCCATCCCAATTTAAAACTTCTATTGCAGACAGGACTCGCCCAAGACGCAGACTATCCGCCAGATGGCAGCAAAGAAAACCATGAAGAACCTTGCATTGAGGCCCGCAATAATTCCTCAAACTCCTCCGCAGGAATAGGCCGGGAAAACAAATAGCCCTGACCATAATTGCAGCCTGCCTGGCTCAACA
>JANYHX010000141.1 GCA_025362155.1 Gallionella sp.
CGACCACAGTGATTAATAAATTGGTCCAGGTAAATCTCAATGGAGGCTAACTGGGAAACGCCACCTTTGAGAAATGTTATATCTGAAAAAAACGATTGACTCCAGTGGGTTATTGAATTACTTTCGCGTTAACTATGAAAACCTCTCCGATTTCCGGTTTATTTAAAACAAAAAGCCACGACGCGGGCTGGTTTGCCATCTCTGTGGGTGCCCAAGGTTTTTATCTGGCAAAGATCAAATTTGTTGGGGCGATGCCGTGTGTAGTGCGCTGCGAATATCACGAGACTGGTGCATTGTCCATATCTTCATTGGAGAAGCTGCGCCGTGAAGCGCATATTGATAATCATGACATCTCAACATTGTTGGCACCGGGAGAATATCAGATGTTGTTGGTCGAGGCGCCCAATGTCCCTGCCGACGAAATGAAGACGGCGGTGCGCTGGAAGATCAAGGACGGTTTGAATTTTCACATTGATGATGCCACTGTGGATATGGTGCGAATTCCTGCCAGTAAATATAGTTCGGGGCGTCCGCAATCCCTGTATGCGATCGCGGCAGCGAATAGTGTTATTCAGGAACGTATTGGGCTATTCGAGCAGGCCAAACTCGAGCTGGATGTGATCGATATTCCTGAAATGGCGCAACGAAATATCGCCGCGCTGTTTGAGAGGGAAGATCGCGCCTTGGTGATATTGGCATTTGATGATTATGGCGGCTTGATGACGTTTACCGCAGCCGGCGAATTGTATTTGTCGCGCCGCATCGAAATCACAGTGGGGCAATTACTGGATGCCAATGAAAATTTGCGCGAGCAATATCGTGATCGTGTTGCCACAGAGTTGCAGAGATCGCTGGATTACTTTGACCGGCAATATAATCATCTGCCTGTCGATATGGTGTTGGTTTGCGTGCCGGACAATACAAGTCTGGTGGAATTTTTGGCTTCGGAGCTGGACGCAAAGGTGCAGAAACTGGATCTGTCCCAGGTGATGGACATCAGCGCCGTTCCTGCGCTCGCAGACAGTGAATTTGTTGCTCATAGCTTACCCACCCTGGGCGCAGCGTTACGCCAGGAAAGCCGCGTGTTATGAGATATCCATGAGCCAGCAGATCAACCTGTTCAATCCGATATTCATGAAGCAGCGAAAATATTTTTCGCTGCTGGCGATGTTGCAAGCATTGGGCCTGATCATCGCAGGCTCATTGATTTTTTATGGCTATGCGATTTATCAGGTTAATCAGCTTAGCCTGCAATCAGAAGAAAACACCAAACGCTACAATAACGAACAGCAAAGGCTGGCGCGCTATGTGGCGGAGTTCTCACCGCAACAGTCGAATCAATTATTACAGGACGAAGTGCAACATTTGGAAAAGCAAATGGTCGAGCAGAACGTAGTAATTGATACTTTGAAATCCGGTGCAGTAGGCAATACCACTGGTTATTCGGAATACATGCGTGCCTTTTCGCGCCAAGTGGTGCAAGGCTTGTGGTTGACAGGCTTTAAGGTGACTGGAGATGCCGCTCAAATCAGCCTGAGCGGCGGAGTGGTGAGTCCGGAATTGTTGCCTGCTTATATTCAGCGTTTGGGCAGGGAGCGCATCATGCAGGGCAAAACTTTTTCTACCTTGAAGATGCAACAGTCCAAGCCAGCGGAAAGTCAGCCGCCCGCTGCTGCAACGCGGCGCTATGTTGAATTCACTTTGTATTCCAGCCCTGATAGCGGGGCCAACAAATGAAACGTTATTGGGAACGGCTGCGTACCTCTATAGACGACATGTCGTTGAGAGAGCGTGCGATGATTTTTGTTGCCGCCGCCTTTGTGGTGATTACGTTGATGGAGGTGATGTTACTTGACCCGTTATTGGCCAAGCAGAAAATATTGTCTTCCCAAGTAGTGCAGCAGCAGGAAAAAATGAAGGACTTGCAGGCTCAAATGCAAAATTTGCTGCAAGCAAAACGGGATGACGAACATTCTCCCCTGCGTGATCGCCTGGCGCAGCTCAAGCAGCAATTGCAAACACAGGATAGCTATTTGCAAAGCCGCCGGGATCGCTTGATTGCCCCGGACAAAATGGCTGATTTGCTGAGGCAGGTGTTGAATAAAAATGATCGGTTGCAATTGGTTGAATTGAAAACTTTGCCGGTGAGCCTGCTGATTGAAAAATCTCCCGGTGATATTGCCGCCCAGCCTACTGCTACCAATGCAATTGATGGACAAAAACCGCCGGGCGCACAAAAGCAAATTTTTAAACACGGCGTGAGTATTACTGTTCGCGGCGGCTATCTGGATTTAATGCGATACATCACTGCGCTGGAGAAAATGCCTGCGCAAATGTTTTGGGGAGAGGCAAGTTTGATTGTAGAAAAATATCCTGATGCTCTATTTACCTTGACGGTATATACCTTGAGCCTGGATAAAACATGGCTGACCGTATGATGATCAGAGGACAGAAGATAGAAGACAGAGGACAGAGGGTTGGTGCGGCTGCGCCGCGACTGATTATTTCTGTCTTCTGTCTTCTGTTTTCTGGCTTCTGTTGCGCTGAAGACTTGCCTGACCCCACTCGTCCCCCCGCAAGTATTTTTGCGCTTGTTGGCGGAGCGGACGTGGCACATGAAATGCCAGCGGAAAATCATGCGCGCGGCTTACATACGATTATTATTTCCGAAACTCGGCGTGCCGCGATTATCGATGGGCAAACCGTCGAATTGGGAGAGGAGCATGGCGGTGCCAGATTAATCGAAGTCAATGAAAGTGGTGTTGTACTTGAGCGTGGGCAAAGCAGGCAGGTGTTGCCATTATTTCCGGATATAAAAATTATCCGGAAATAATGGCCCGTCAAAGAATAAGCAGAAAAATGAATGACCGTATTGTCAGGAAAAAATTATAAGTAGCCGGTTGTCACGGACACCGAAGGAGGAAAAATGAAAATTACGTTATGGCTGGGCCTGCTGCTGATATTGACTGGCTGCGCTGCTCCGGGCAGCCGCAATCAGACCGCCGATGCGATCCGGCGCGAAATGAATCAAGCCGCGCAAGATAGCGCGCAGCCCAGCAAATCCGAGGATGTAAACAATGCTTTGCTGCCGCCTCTTGCGGTCGGTATGCCCAAGATAGACAGCAAATCGCTGGATACGAAATTCGATTTGACAGTGAACAACACGCCCGCCAGCCAGGTGTTCATGTCTATTGTGTCGGGGACGCGCTATAGCATGTTGTTGAACCCCGATGTCAGCGGCAATATTTCGCTGAATTTAAAAGACGTAACAGTATTCGAAGCGTTGGAAGCAATCCGCGAGATGTATGGCTACGATTACAAAATAGATAGCACCCGCATTTACATTCAGCCACTGACCCTGCAGACGCGGATTTTTCAGGTGAGTTATTTGACTGGACAACGCAATGGCGCATCCTCACTGAGAGTTATTTCCGGTTCAGTCTCGGACAGTCCGATAGGTGGTATACC
>JANYHX010000144.1 GCA_025362155.1 Gallionella sp.
ATCAAAACCGGAGCCGCCTTGTCGGCCCCTGCTTACGAGCCTACAGCGGTTTTCCCGGTTAGAATCGAAAACGGCATGGTGCAAATCAGGGATAATCGTTGGGATTAAATTAAGTGATGTAATCGTGAAGACTCTGAAATATATTTTGGAATGTGCCGGCTATGGCCTGCTGGTGGCTATTGTAGTGCATGGAATGATCCTCCTGGCCGCGAAGCTGACCACAGGCGTGTGGTTGAATGAGGGAGGAAAATATTGGTACGCGTTCATTGCTTCTATCGCCATGTTTGGCTCTCTCTATTCATTTTTTGACTCCTTAAATAAAAAGGTCAGCAATAAAAAATGGTATCAATATAAATATGCCCACTACATCCTTATCTCCTTGTTTATTATTTTTCCCGCGCTCATATGGGGCGGTTACAAGTGGAGCTATTCGGGTCCGCTCAGGCTTACAGTAATAGCAGAACGTCAGCCGCTGTTTGTGCTGGAGACTCACGGCGATATTCAAAATAAATATGTGCTCAAGCTGGTGAATGAAACCGACCGGGACTTTCACATATCTGTTAGTGCCACAGGCAATATGCAAGAACTGTCTATTGAGGGCGCGGAGACGCCATTGCTGATAAATCGTGGCAAGCTAACTGAATATACTATTTTCATTGAGGCGCCAGAAAAATACGTCACCAAGGAAATCACTCCTATCGATATAAAAGTGCAAAGTATTGAAGACCCCAATATCGCCGCAACTTACAGGACAGTGTTCAATGGGCCCAAACCCCCCGCAAAAAATTAAAGTATCTTGCACTGCCAGGAATAATCTAAGCTCATAGCCTTTGCACGGCTTCCTGTTTGAAGTGACACACAGAAGTTTTCAAGATATTTTTATTCGCACTACACCTCTCTGCTATAATCCGCGCCCTCGGGGCGTAGCGCAGCCTGGTAGCGTACGTGCATGGGGTGCACGTGGTCGGAGGTTCGAATCCTCTCGCCCCGACCAGTCTAGTAATGTGAGCAAAATTAAGTTTGCGATATCTTACCCGCGTGTTTAAGCCACGGTTCAATCTAGAGTTTCTCAAATAACAACCAAATTTAAATATTGTTCAAGGCATGGAAGGGCCATCCTTATATTTAGCCGCAGAACAGCTCAAGCCGTTTGTCCATCAGGAGCTTATTCAAGTTTCGGGCAATAGCAAGATAGGTCTTGAGCGGCTGTATAGCCAAAAAATTGATGAGATTTTTTCCTGGGGCAAGCATCTGGTGTTTCAGTTCGACACGTTTGCGTTGCGCGTGCACTTTATGTTGTTTGGGAGTTTCGAAGCGACCGTAGCAGGGAAGCCTGTGACCGGGGATTACAAGAAAAATAACCGTATGCCGAGGCTAAAATTTGAGCTATCTAATGGCCACATCGAGATGTATAGCTGCTCGCTAAAATATTTGGAACTCAGCCAGGCCAAAGCCAGTTATGATTTTTCTGTGGATGTGATGTCCGAGGAATGGGACAGCAAGCAGGCATTAAAAACAGTTTTATCTTTTGCGGATGAGCAAATCGCCGATGTTCTCCTAAATCAGGAAATATTCGCTGGTGTAGGCAATATCATTAAAAACGAAATTTTATTTATGGCGCGCATTCATCCAGAAGCCACGGTTTCGAGCATCAAAGCCGCGAAAATTAAAAAACTGATCAAGCTCGCGCAAACATTTTCTTTTCAATTTTACGAATGGCGTAAACAATTTGTATTGAGGAAAAACCTGGTCATTTACCAGAAATCCGTTTGTCCTAACTGTAGCGGCAAAGTGGTACGGCGATTAACAGGCAAGCGGCGGCGTTGGAGTTTCTATTGCCCTCACTGCCAAAAACCGTAACCCCGCTATATTTTTTGTAATTATTTGCTACTTACCTTTTGTTTTAACCTCCAATGGCTGACTCCCTTTCCCCACCTGAATCTTCTCGCATCCAGCGCAAAGTTGCCATTGCTGCCTGCTTTGGTGTTTTTCTGGAATGGTATGACTTCCTCACGTTTGCCTCGTTGGCTACCTATTTCAGCACGCTGTTTTTCCCTCAGGACAATCCTGTGGCTGCATTGCTCGCCAGCCTTGCGACGTTTGGCGTCGGCATGCTGGTGCGTCCACTGGGTGCGGCGTTGTTCGGGACGATGGGGGATAAATATGGTCGCCGTCCGGTTTTCATTGCCACGATTGTGTTGATGGGCATGGCGACATTCTGCGTTGGGTTGTTGCCGACCTATGCGCAGGTCGGCATGCTGGCTCCCGCATTGCTGTTGGCATTGCGCTTGTTGCAGGGTTTTGCGGTGGGCGGGGAAATTGGCGGTTCAGCGGTTTATCTTACCGAGCATGCACCCATCGGCAAGCGCGGCTTTTATACCAGTGTGCTGCAATTGATGGGGCCATTGGGCATACTCGTGTCCACGTTTCAAATCGTGTTGCTGCAATCGTTGTTGAGTGTTGATGATTTCCAGGCTTGGGGCTGGCGTGTACCATTTTTGCTTTCCATCCTATTGTTGCTGATCTCGCTCAAGAGCCGGGTAAATATGTACGAGTCGCCGGTGTTCATACATTTGCGCGAAAAACATGCGTTGGCCAAGGCACCGTTGCGGGAATGTTTATCCAATCCTCATACTCTTGGGCGTATGGCGCTATTGTTTTTCTGCATTTCCGCAGGCGGCTCACTGTTGTTTTTTTCGTCGCAGGTTTATGTGAATGTGTATTTGAAAAATGTGGTCAGACTGGATACGCAGCTGGCCGGAACGCTGGTAATGCTAAGCACGCTGTTGCTATTTCCGCTGACCATTTTCTTCGGCTGGCTGTCGGATCGTATTGGACGTAGACCGTTGCTGCTGGCCGGTTTGCTACTTGGTTTCCTGGCTATTTTTCCGGTTTTCAAAGGCCTGATGCATTACGGCAACCCTGCGCTGGAGCGCTTTAACCGCGAGGTGCCGGTGGCGTTGTATGGCGAGGCCTGCTCATACGATCCCTTCACGAAGACCAGCAATGATTGTGAACGCAATCAGGAATTGCTCGCCAGGCTGGGTGTGTCCTATACGCTTTTCCCCGCGACGAATTCTGCCCGGAACACCGAGCAACCCCCAAACGGGACTTTGCTGCGTATCGGCAACAGCGAGGTAATAGGCTTTCAACCCGCCGCCATCACTCAGGCATTAAAGTCAGAGGGTTGGACGGAACATGCCGATGCCACGCAAATCAATAAAACAATGATATTTTTATTGCTGCTTATTTTACTGGTCGCTGTCGGACTTATCACCGGGCCGCAAACCGCTACGCTGGCGGAATTATTTCCGGCGCGCACGCGCTATACTGCCGTGGCGTTGCCGCATAATCTCAGTGCGGGATGGATAGGAGGGCTGTCGCCCTTCATGATTACCTTATTAAGCGTGAAGGCGGGTGACCCGATATCTGGCCTGTGGTATCCGGTTGGCTTGCTGACATTAGCTTTTGTGATTGGTTTTCTTTTTTTGCCGGAGACACGCAATGTGTCGCTTGAAGACGCCAACTTTGTTGAATGATGGCAGTGCACAAATCACATCGCGCTTGTGGCACAATCGCAACGATTCTCCCAGCCTATTCTTAACACCCCATGCGTATTCTGCTCAGTAATGACGATGGTTATTTCGCCCCCGGCCTGGCTTGTCTCGCCGAACATCTAGCTAAAATTGCCGAGGTCACGGTCGTGGCTCCCGAGCGAGATCGCAGTGGTGCGAGCAATTCTCTTACGCTGGATCGTCCGCTCAATTTGCGCCGTGCCGCCAACGGTTTTTATTACGTGAATGGTACGCCGACTGACTGTGTGCATCTGGCGGTAACCGGCATGCTGGAGCAACAGCCTGACATGGTCGTGTCCGGCATCAATGCTGGCGCCAATATGGGTGACGACACTATCTACTCCGGCACCGTGGCGGCGGCAACGGAAGGATTCCTACTCGGCATTCCTTCCCTTGCCATTTCCCTCGAGGGCAAGGAATTTGTTTACTACGAGACTGCCGCGAGAGTCGCTGTCGAATTGGTGCAACGCTTTGCCACCCAGAAACACAGCCAACCCTGGTTACTCAATGTGAATGTACCGGATGTGCCGCATGATCAATTGCAAGGCATAGCCGTGACGCGACTCGGCAAGCGGCATAAGGCCGAGCCGGTGGTGAAGGCCAGTAACCCGCAGGGTGAAGCCGTGTACTGGGTGGGCGCGGCGGGCAAGGCGCAGGACTCAGGTGAAGGCACGGATTTTCATGCGGTGGCGCAGCAGCGCGTCTCGCTGACTCCGCTGCAAATCGACCTCACACAATATAGCCAGCTTGATGCGGTGCGCGGTTGGCTAGCCCAAATTTAAATGAATAATAAGCTGACCGGTATCGGCATGACCTCGCAGCGTACCCGTGCGCGCCTGATCGAACGGTTGCGTGAACACGGTATCAAGGACGAAGCCGTGCTCGCGGCGATGTTTGAGGTGCCGCGTCATTTGTTCGTGGATGAGGCATTGGCGAGCCGTGCTTACGATGATGTATCGTTGCCGATCAACTACAACCAAACCATTTCCCAGCCTTACATCGTGGCGCGCATGATCGAAGTGTTGAGAAACGGAAATCAACTTGAAAAGGTATTGGAGATCGGCACAGGCTGCGGCTATCAGGCAGCGGTGTTGGCACAGGTGGCGCGTGAAGTCTATACCGTGGAGCGCATCAAGCCGCTCTACGAACGTGCCAGAAAACAATTGAGCGCGCTGAAAATACGCAACGTCAACATGCGCTATGCAGATGGTAGTGTCGGCTTGCCGGAGGCTGCGCCGTTCGACGGCATCATCATGGCCGCCGCCGCACCCACGCTGTCTGCGGTGTTACGGGAGCAACTGGCGGTCGGTGGTAGAATGGTGCTGCCGGTTGGAACACAGGAACAGTGGTTGTATTTGGTCGAACGTGATGCGCACGGTTTCCGCGAAACCCAGTTGGAGCCGGTGAGATTCGTACCACTTTTGATAGGCAAGGCATGAACAAAACTTTCCCCCCCGGCCTCGGACTGCACCGGATTTTTGCATTGTTGTGGATAGCAACGCTGTTAGCGGGCTGCGCTTCGAGCGAACAGCGTGCTCCGGTCTATGAGCGGGCGGAAGCTGACAAAAAAAATGCCGCGTTGCAAAAAAAATCGCAGCGCCCAAATGATTGGCGCCCGGAAGTGTATGTGGTGCAAAAGGGCGATACGCTATACAGCATCGCTTTCAATTATGGTTTTGATTATCACGACCTCGCCGAATTGAATAATATACGCGACCCCAGCGTGATCTCCATCGGGCAGGAAATTCACCTGTTTGCCAACCGCTCTGTAACTGACAATGCAGATGCCCCGATTAAGGCCAAGCCCATTGAAATTTTGTTGAAGGAACAACCCAAGCTGGTGAAATATGCCTACAGCGAAGCGGCCATGGCACAGATTGATAAGGTTCAGGAGCCCAACGCATCTGCTGCAACCCCAGCTGCCAAAGGGGAGGGCGTAGCGCACCCATCAGAGACTGCGCCTGACCATTCCACAGACACCACTGCGGAAGAGAGTAGCAATGAGGGAGAAGAACCCCCGCTGGAATGGAGCTTGCCCGCTCAAGGTAAAGTGATCGGAAAATTTTCCGAATCAGCTAATCGCAAGGGCATAGATATCGCAGGCAAGCTTGGCCAGCCGGTTCTTCACCTCCATCGGCACTTTCACCCACTGAGGTATCAGCCTGGCCTTCAGTCTTAGCTTCCGGCTTGGTTGTGTTCTCCACCTTGGCTATTGTGGTTGTAGCAGATGCGTTCGGCTCCTGAACTTTATCAATCTGT
>JANYHX010000291.1 GCA_025362155.1 Gallionella sp.
GTCGCCGAATATCGGCAATAACGGTATGTACGTCGGTACCGTACCCGGCAATTTTGTGCTCAGCAATTTGAATACCGGCTTGAACCAGGAATACGGTCCGGATCCCTGGAACTGGCCCGGTGCTGACGTGATGCGTTTCAATAAAAACGTGCAGTACATGTATAACGTCAGTGCGGCCGACAATAAACACATCGTCGATCTCAAAATTGGCAACGACTATCTGGTACAAAATGGCGCGCCAGTCGCGGCGAATGTGCAGAAAACATACACCTATGCCGCGTCCAGTCCGTCTGGCCTCCCGACCACACCGGTGGTCCCAAATACCACGGCGGTAGACGAAATTGTCCACTACATCGAAGCGCATCAAACGGTGTCGCCGACCATCGACAATCGCGCGGTACGCCTCGACTCAGGCCCGAACCCGGCGGGACTCACCAACGCCGGCATTGCTGCCAACTGCTATTCGTGGTCTACGAAAGGTTGCGAAGAACACCATGTTGTCACCGGCACTGTCAACGGAGGGACGTCGTCGGAATAAGCGTTCGTCGCACGTAAACTGATATCGGTAACGGCGCCCCGCCTGGATAATTGAAGGGCGGGGCGCATTTCCTTGCACGGAACGTTTATCCCTGGCTCCTGAATATTATAAGAGAAAGATCGGGATGTTGAATAATTGCGCTGAGTCGAAATTATTTCGGCGTCTGAGAACAGTAGCGGCATTAATGCTGGGCTTATATGTGCTGGTATTTCCACGCGTAGGCTTCAGCCACGTAAACATGCGCACCGTCAGCAACGCGTTCCTGGTTGCGGGTGCCGACACGGTTGATTACTATGTTACGGTTCCACCGTTTATCGCCAATTTGCTCGGCGACGGCAAAGATCTCACGTGGTATGGCAATTATTTCGGGCAATATTTAAAGATAAAAACCCAGCAATCACCGTGTGCGCCTGAAACGGTTTATCCGATCGCAGCGCAGGCTTCCGGATATCAGATTATTCATATCGCCTACCATTGTCCAAAACACATCCAAGACCTGAGCGTGCAGAGCGACGGCTTGTTTACTGATATTGACTCGACGCACACTCAGTTTATCAGGTTGGTACCGGCTTCGGATCCACGTCATGTACTGGCTGAAAGTATCCTGTCGAGCGCCCATCCCAGTTGGCACATCGCGAATGCCACGGCGTCTGACTCGGGTTGGTTAGATCATGCCCTGGCATTTTTTCAGTTGGGCGTCCGACACATCTTGACCGGCTACGATCACATTTTATTTTTGCTATCCGTCATCCTGGTATCGGCGAGCTTCCTGGAGACATTGAAACTCGTCACCTCCTTTACACTGGCGCACAGCATAACCTTGGCGCTGGCGTTTTTTGGCGTCGTTTCTTTACCGGGACAAGTCGTCGAACCGCTGATTGCACTGACAATCGTCTACGTCGCCTTTGAGAATTTGCTGGTAAAAAGTTTCAAACGACGCTGGCTTTTAACCTTCGCCTTCGGCCTTGTCCACGGCCTGGGATTTGTCGACGCACTCAAGGAAATCAGTGTCTCTAAAAATGAACTGTTGACGTCGCTGGTATCATTCAATCTCGGCATCGAGGCCGGGCAACTTATCATCGTCAGCGCCGCGATGTTTGTATTGTCGTGGATGGCCGCAAGCCGCTGGCGACTGCCGATGTTACGAGCTATGTCTGTCGTCATCGGGCTATTCGGCCTTGTTTGGTTCGTGCAGAGAGTATCCGGCTTGGTTTGATTCAAACGACATATTGGTCATCTGCGTGAATATCCATCGCATTCGAAAGTCAATATTGAGCAAGCTCGTATGGTGCTTACCGACGATCGCGTCGCTTGCCGTACCTAATGCCACGTATGCCATGACCTTGCAACAACTGCGCACGCTGGCCGGCGGCGCGGTGATTGACCTGCGGGTTGCTGACATGCCGAAAGCCTTGAGCATGCCGGCGATGATCTTGACGCACGCCACCAGCGCCGCCGATAAGGTATTGGTGCGCTGGCACGATATTGACATGCCACTTACGCGAACGACCTGGGACATCGTCTATCAGCAACTCAATTCACCCGCAAAGAAATCGATAACCGGCTGGCGTAACCCGAATCCCGCAATGCCGCCTATCCTGGCGGGTTTGTCCAGTATAAGACTATTGGCCAAAGGCGGAAGTGGTATCGTTACGATTAATAAGACCGCGCATAAGACCCGTTATGCGATACCGGAGAATCAATTGTTGGCACACAAGATCATTCGTGCCCAGGCCCTGTTTTCCGTGCCGGTGCCCGTTAACAATCTGGTTTCACAGTATGGAAATCATTATGAAACCGTCACAGAAAAAGCTGGTGGGCGCATGCTTCGGTTCTGGGTACTGGAAGAAAAAGATGAGCTACCGCTTTCCTTACACGCCGTCGATTTTCCACTGACCAATGACGGCAAAGAGGTTAGTGGCTACATCGTCAGCGGTACCGACATAGACTATGTACAGAGAAAATTCTCGGTCTATTACCAGCAGTGGATGGATCACATGCGTGACTGACGCACGTTAAACGGTTCACGGTCGTTATATCTTGCGCACCATCGCCACGCGTAAATTCTCTTAGATCACACCTCAGTAGTGTCCGGTTAATTTGAGCCCCATCGGCCGCAAAGCCTGTGTTGGCAAGTGTTTCGAGGCGCCGAAGGGTGTCCACGATTTGATTTTCAGAAACTCCGTGAAACAATTTCGTGAAACAGTTGATTCGATATCCATTGCGACATCCGCAACCAATGCATCGTGATCTGAACCTCTGCAATCCTTCCGGGTTTGAACAACTCGGGAGCACACATGAACGTTGGCAGAACGCTGTTTGCGCAGATCATGGAGTATGTGCCGTGGAAGACGTTTGGACGCATTGTCAGCCGGCACGGAGGCGACGCGGGGGTTCGCACCTTGGATTGCGCCGATCTGTTTCGTGTCATGGCCTTCGCGCAATTGACGTGGCGAGAATCGCTGCGGGATATCGAAGTGTGCCTGGCCTCCAACCAAGCCAAGCTGTTTCACATGGGATTGTCTGGCGTGCCTGCCCGATCGACGCTTTCCGATGCGTTGAATCAGCGGGACTGGCGCATCTATCACGCGCTGGCGATGCGCCTGATCGCACGAGCCCGCGAACTTTACGCCACGGAGTCGCCCGGCCTGGATCTCGATGCCACGGTCTATGCGCTGGACTCGACCACCATCGACCTGTGTCTGAGCTTGTTCGACTGGGCGCCGTTTCGCTCCACCAAGGCCGCCGTGAAGATGCACACGCTGCTGGACCTGCGCGGCAACATTCCGTCCTTCATTCACATCAGCAACGGCAAGATGGGCGATGTCAATGTGCTGGACATCTTGCCGGTCGAAGCGGGCGCGTTCTATGTGATGGATCGCGGCTATCTGGATTTCGGCAGACTCTTCGCGATGCATCAAGCGGGCGCCTTCTTTGTAACGCGGGCAAAGCGCGGCATGAATGCCCGGCGTGTCTACTCGACACCCACCGATCGCACGACGGGGGTGATTTGCGACCAGAAGATTCGCCTCAACGGTTACTACGTCTCCAAGGACTACCCGGAGCATTTGCGGCGGATTCGGTTCAACGATCCGGAATCCGGCAAGACGCTGGTGTTCCTGACCAACAATACGACGTTGCCATCCTTGACTATCGCTGCGCTCTACAAGAGCCGGTGGCAGGTGGAACTGTTCTTCAAATGGATCAAGCAGCATCTGCGCATCAAGCGCTTCCTGGGTACCAGCGAGAACGCGGTGAAAACCCAAATCTGGTGCGCCGTCGCCACCTACGTGTTGATCGCCATCGTCAAAAAGGGTTCCGTTGCAATAAGGAAGCCATCACGAGTAAAAGCGAGCAGTGTCGGTCGCTCAGGCGGCCAGGGAATAGAACTGGTCTGCGGCGGACGCGACTTGCCCGTCGGGGCAGTCAAGTTGCCCTTTTTTGATCATGTG
>JANYHX010000001.1 GCA_025362155.1 Gallionella sp.
GGCTGCTTATGCGAATTACCAGATCAATGATATGTGGCGTGTTTCCGCGCGGGCCGAAACTTTCAAGGATACGGATGGATATCGCACCGGCATAGTACAGAAGTGGAAGGAAGCAACGCTGACCCTGGCTTATGCACCAGCCAAAAGTGTGGAACTGCGCGGTGAAGTCCGCAAGGATACTTCCGACCAGGCTGCATTTGCATATAGCGATGGCGTTGCGAGAAAAGCACAAAGCTCGCTCGGGCTGGAAGCAATTTACAAGTTTTAATATTCCTAATTAATGGAGGCAAGAAAATGAAAATGGTCGTCGCTATCATCAAGCCATTCAAGCTCGACGAAGTGCGTGAAGCCCTTTCCGCCATAGGCGTACAAGGGATCACTGTCACTGAAGTCAAGGGCTTTGGCCGGCAAAAGGGCCACACCGAGTTGTATCGCGGTGCGGAATATGTGGTGGATTTTCTGCCCAAGGTAAAACTGGAAGCTGCCATTAAAAGCGAAATGCTTGATCGGGTAATTGAGGCGATCGAAAAGGCGGCTAATACGGGCAAGATCGGCGATGGCAAGATTTTCGTCTCTGACCTCGAACAAGTCATACGCATCCGCACCGGTGAATCCGGCGCGGAAGCATTATAAGGACCCATGCCATGAAAACGAAACAAAGTAAAGTTTCAAAGAAGGCTAATGTCCGCTGGGGCGGACGTTATGCCGTAATTAAAAAATTATTTGCCTCTTTAGCGCTACTGGTCGTGATGTGCGGCTCAATAGTTCCGGCATTTGCAGATGGGATTGCGACTCCCGCTGCGACAACTGCACCCACAGCTGCACCTGCATCTGCCGCACCAACTGCTGCAACAGATGCCCCAGCCGCCACCCCCAAATGCGGTGATAAAGGTTTTGACTGGAATAAGGGCGACGTCGCATGGATGATGACCTCCACGGCATTTGTATTGCTAATGACTGTTCCAGGCCTGGCACTGTTTTATTCCGGCATGGTACGCAGGAAAAATGCGCTATCGACCGTGATGCAGAGCTTTGCAATTTTCTGCGTGATCGCCGTGCTCTGGGTGATCTATGGTTACAGCATGGCGTTCACTGCGGGACATGAAGGCAGTACGCTGGCGCCGTTCATCGGGTCACTCGATAAATTCTTTATGTCTGGCGATGACCCAACAACGGCGGTGGCAGCAACATTCAGCAAAGGCCAGTACATACCGGACTTTGTGTACTGCATGTTCCAGCTGACCTTTGCTGCAATCACTGTCGCGCTGATCTGCGGTGGATTTGCGGAACGTTTCAAATTTTCCGCGATGATCATCTTCAGCATACTGTGGTTCACTTTTGCATACTTGCCAATATCGCATATGGTTTGGTACTGGGATGGTCCAGATGCCTATTCCTCAGCCAAGGCGGCAGAAATTGCCGGCAGCCATGCTGGATTCCTTTTTCAGAAAGGCGCGATAGACTTTGCCGGTGGAACGGTGGTGCATATCAACGCGGGTATCGCAGCGCTGGTTGCGGCCCTGATGCTTGGCCCACGCAAGGGTTACGGTAAAGTAGCGATGCCTCCACACAGCCTGATGATGACCGCAATCGGCACCGGCATGCTGTGGATGGGCTGGTTCGGTTTCAATGCGGGCTCTGCGCTTGAAGCATCAGGCTCTGCCGCCCTTGCGTTCTTCAACACCTTGTTCGGTACCGCCGTTGCAGGCGTTACCTGGACAGTGGTCGAGTGGCTCGTTAAAGGTAAACCCAGCCTGCTGGGTATCTGCTCCGGTATCGTTGCAGGACTGGTGGCGATTACTCCAGCCGCAGGCTTTGTCGGTGTGGGCGGCGCCATGGTGGTTTGCGCTACAGCTGCAATCATTTGCTTCTTCGCGGTAACCAAACTCAAGGCCTGGCTGAAATATGACGATGCACTGGATGCATTCGGCGTGCACTGTGTCGGCGGTATCATCGGTGCTATTGGTACCGGGATATTTGTTAATCCGGCTCTCGGCGGTACGGGTGTATGGGATTACGTTGCCAACAAGGTTGGGGACTTCGATGCTAATGCACAAATCGTCTCGCAACTGTGGGCTGTCGGTACCTCGCTGGTATGGTCTGCTTTCGTCGCCTTCGTCATTTTGCTGATCCTGAAACACACTATAGGCATACGCGCGAGCGACGAAGCACAGGAAGAAGGTCTCGATCTCGCGGATCATGACGAAAATGCCTACAACCACTAAACGTCTCACTCCCTGAAGCGCAACGCTTCAATTCAGGGCACCGCAAGGTGCCTTTTTTTATACACGCCATAACTGTCGGAGAATACCGGCGACAGATTATTGCGGAACAAGTGTATTCCCGCCTGACAGAAACTAATCAAACTTTAAATATTATTGTATTTATCAGTACAGACCGTGGGTGCGATACAGGTAATTGCTCAGCTCTTCCTTCTCGGCATTGTTACGCCTGGCTACGCCATGCACATGCCGGACCAGATTGCGCATTACGCACAACACAATGGAAGGATGGGAATTCAGCAGGGCTTCCAGTTTGGAGCGTTGCAATAGCAGCACAGCACTATTCTTCTTGACTGTTATCCTGGCACTGATGTTCATCATGTTCCCGCCGACAAAGCTGATCACTCTGGCCAAATCGCCCGGTGCCTCCAGATGCAATGACACCGGCTCATTATCCAGCCTGGCACTTATTTCCATCTCACCCTCAACCAGAATCATCAAGGCACCTTTTAGTTCGTCTTCGAGTTCGGCGACAAATTCTCTGGCCTCAAAATACTGCACAGTAATGAGGTTGGCCAATATATTAACTTCCGCTTCGCTTAAATTCTCTACCAGCCTGCTGTTATGAAGCGCATTTAACACCCGCGCATCGGGCATTATTAAATCGTCCATCATATGTATTGCACCTGGAAGAGTGCCGACCTGTGTATCAGGCAGATTCATTTTCGTTACTCCTGTAAAAATTGTTGTCATGGTCATTGAACCGCTTTAGATTTAAAGCAGCAAAATCCATGCCCTGATAAATTGGCAATTCATTTATATTCATTAAGCTTCCTGGTTATCCCGCCGCAATGAGCGCCTTTTATTAACGGGCTTTTGGCTTGCAGCATCCTGTTGCTGATGGCCGGATAAATAATTTCCACATTCAGCCTGCACCAAAAGCTGTCGTTATGCACTTTCAGGGTGCGTTTGTTCAGCACGATGCAGACAAATTACTCCTGCTTCAACCTCGCAACTCTTGCTCGCCAGCGTTATCCCGGTTGTCCGCCATATAAAAATTTATTTGGCTCAGTTATTGCTGAATGTAATACCGGGAATTAAAAATGAATGGAGTGATTTGAAACGTGTTCTGATAATTGATGATGTAAGGGACCGTGCCGCATGGCTGAAGGCCAGCCTTAAATTGGCTGGATTTCATGTTGCCGCCGTGCTGGCATGGGAACAGGTGGACGAACATTCGATAAATGCAGCTTCGGCCGATGTAATCATCGTCGATGCGGATGCACCCGGCCGCGATACGCTGGCACAGATCAGCCTGATGTCCACCGCACTGGAAAAACCGCTGGTGGTGCTGGGCGGGCAGAAAGATCAGCGCAGTATTGAAGAAGCAATGCGCGCCGGCGTGAGCGCCTACGTGGCACATACGGTTCAGGGTGAAGATTTGAGCGGCATCATTCACGTGGCCGCCGCTCGCTTTGCGGAGCACAAAAGACTGCGCGACGAATTGAAGGAAGCGAAAAATCAATTGTCCGAATGCAAGCTGGTGGATCGCGCCAAAAATATTCTGATGACGGATCACGGCTATAGCGAGCCGGATGCCTACAAGCGCATGCGCAATATGGCAATGAGCAAAGGCAAACGCATGGCAGAGATTGCCGAGGCCATCATCATGGCCAAGGAGTTGAGCGCCTGAATGTTGCGGGGCACAGCCGCAAGGAAATGCACCAAAGCGTGGCGCTTGGTGCGGTCTGATTCAGAGATCGCAAACACACTAATCGGCTATACCTCTTGATACTTGGGCGTTTCGGCCGTGATTGGAATTTTGGCATAGCTCTTGCGATGTAGTTTGCAGTAACCGGATCAATGGCGATCCGGCACATGTTTGAATGGACAAAGGCGTCCGCTGCGTAAACGCGCAGCCGGACGCCTTTTTTATTTCGGTTGTTGTATGGCAGCAGACTTTTAAAAAGGAGCAATCAAAATGGCATCAGGATTTTGGCAGGTGGGACACAGGCCAACGTTGTTCGCGGCATTTTTATATTTCGATCTGAGTTTCATGGCGTGGGTGATACTGGGCCCGCTCGGTGTGCAGATCGCCAGCGACCTCGGGCTCACGCCGGCGCAAAAAGGCTTGATGGTGGCGACGCCGGTATTGTCCGGCGCATTGCTGCGCATCGTCATGGGCATACTGGTCGATCACTTGAAACCAAAGCTGGCTGGCGCCATCGGCCAGGTGATCGTGATCGCGGCGCTGGGGCTGTCCTGGGGACTGGGCATCCATACTTTTGAGCAAGTGCTGGTGTTGGGCGCGATGCTGGGCGTGGCTGGTGCTTCGTTCGCCGTAGCACTGCCGCTGGCATCGCGCTGGTATCCGCCAGAACATCAAGGCACCGCGCTCGGCATCGCCGGGGCGGGCAATTCGGGCACCGTGCTGGCCGCTTTGTTTGCGCCGTTGCTGGCATCATATTATGGTTGGCAGAATGTGCTCGGCATGGCCGCGTTACCCTTGATCGTGGTTTTCTTCGCTTATCTGGCCATGGCAAAAAACAGCCCGGAATGTCCGTCGGCAAAATCGCTGGCTGATTACTTCAAGGTGCTGAAAGACAAGGATGCCTGGTGGTTTATGTTCTTCTACAGCGTCACCTTTGGCGGCTTCGTCGGATTGGCAGCATCGCTGACGATCTATTTTAATTCGCAGTATGGGCTCAGTCCCGTGAGCGCCGGATATTTCACTGCGGCATGCGTGTTCGCCGGTTCCCTGGTGCGCCCGATCGGCGGCATGGTGGCAGACCGGGTCGGCGGCATCCGCACCCTGACTGTGATGTACCTGCTGGCCGCATCGTTCCTGGCGTTCGTGAGCGTTGGCTTACCGCAGGCATGGATGGCATTGGTGGTGTTCATCGGCGCGATGCTCGCATTCGGCATGGGCAACGGTGCAGTGTTCCAGCTGGTGCCACAGCGCTTCCGCAAGGAGATCGGCGTGATGACCGGCCTGGTCGGCATGGCCGGTGGCGTGGGCGGATTTTATCTGGCCTCCAGCCTGGGTTACGCCAAGCAACTGACCGGGAATTACCAGATCGGCTTCCTGATTTTTGCCGGTTTGGCAATACTCGCCTTGTTAGGTTTGCTGGGCGTTAAGACCCGTTGGCGCACCACATGGGGTTCATCTGCGCTGACTATGGCAAAGGTTTGAGGGCAAAGGTATAAGTTCACGTTGTGAAGTAGACTGATTACATGCCACTCAAAATCACTCTCGGCCAAACCAGTGAAACCGGGCTGCGTGAGCGCAACGAAGATTTCTTTGGCGTGGTCACGCCCACCGGAGAGCAGCTCGCCACCAAGGGCGTGCTGCTCGCAGTCGCAGATGGCGTCGGCGGCAATGCCGGCGGGCGCGAGGCAGCCGAGATGACCGTGCGCGGCGTGCTGACCGATTACTATGCGACGCCGGAAACGCTCGGGGTGAGCACCGCGCTGGACAAGGTGCTGGTGGCGCTCAACCGCTGGGTGATCTCGCAAGCGAGCAGCCATCATGCGATGTCGGGTATGGCCACCACGCTGTCGCTGCTGGTGTTGCGTGGCAAGCATTACACGCTGGCGCATATAGGCGACACCCGTATCTATCGTTTGCGCAATGGCGAGATGAAACAGCTCACCACCGATCATGTTTGGGATCGTCCCGACATGCGCCATGTGCTCAAGCGCGCCATCGGCCTCGACCAGCAACTACTGGTGGATTATGCCGAGGGTGAGCTGCAGGCGGGTGATGTGTTCGCGTTGATGAGCGACGGTGTGTGGGAACGCCTCGGGCAAAAAGGCATACACGAGACCATCCTGCTCTATCAAACCCCGCAGCTCGCCGCGGACAATCTGGTCAAACGCGCGCTGGCGGCTGGCAGCCAGGACAACGCCACCGCGCTGGTGGTGCGCATTGAGCAGCCCGGCGAAGAAAATCTCGCCGATCTGCTGGAAGAAGCCAAACGCCTCGGGTTGCCGCCGCGCCTCAAGCCCGGCGAGCAGCTTGACGATTTCGAAGTGATCGAGCTGCTGTACGAATCGCGCGCCAGCCTGATCTATCGCGTCAGGAATCTGCTCAACGGCCAGGTATGCGTGCTCAAAACCCTGCAGCCGCTGCTCGCCAACGACATCGAAAGCTACAACGGGCTGCTCAATGAAGAGTGGCTCGGCAAGCGCGTGGTCGCGCACTATTTTCCGCAGGTGCTGCCCGTCTCGGCAGAGCGGCGCAGCTGTCTGTATTACGTGATGAGCTGGCATCCCGGCGCCACGCTGCAACAAAAGCTCGACAGCGGCCAGCACTTCAGCGTCGCCGAAGTCGCCGGCATCGGCCTGCGCCTCGCGAAAGGCCTGGGCGCATTGCACCGTCTGAACATCGTGCACCGCGACATCAAGCCCGCCAACCTGCACCAGGGCGACGATGGCAAGCTGCGCATCCTCGACCTCGGTGTCGCCACCAGCGCGGTGACTGGCGTGCAGACCACCGGCAATCCCGGCACGCCCAGCTTCATGGCGCCGGAATTATTCAGCGGCGTAACCGCCAACAACCAGAGCGACCTCTACGCCGCGGGCGTCACGCTGTATCACCTGCTGACGCGGCGCTATCCCTATGGCGAAGTGGAACCGTTCCAGCGCCCGCGCTTCGGCGATCCGGTACCGCCGACGCGCTATCGTCCCGACATCCCGCAATGGCTGGAGAACATCGTGCTCAAGGCCGTTGCACTTGACCCCGCGCTGCGCTTCGAGACCGCCGAGGAGATGCTGCACGAACTGGAAGTCGGCGAACACAGGCCCCTCCTGCCGCCACCGCCCACGCCGCTGCTGGGGCGGGATCCGCTGCTGTTCTGGCGTTGGATCGCGATCGTCTCGCTACTCGCCAATCTGGCGTTGCTCTTCAAGCTGTTGGCAAGATAACAGTACGCCAGATAGCGAGTTGAATATCTCGCAGACCGAATCGCCGTTTCGTAGCAGCTCCGCACCCCGGCTTCCATCCTAATCAGTCTCTTCGCGCTATTGTACAAGTTAACCTATTGGGTTAGTATTGGTCATGGAAAAGATGAAGCCCAACTACTCGCTGCCCGACGTGCTGGCAGTCGTTGCAGCTAACGGAGTTGATGCGTTTACTCAGACAGCTTTGCATGGTGCTTGGGAATTGGGGCTTACTTCCGAGGGCGCGATTGCTCTGGTGCTTGGCCTTAGGCAAAAGAATTTTTACAAAAGCATGACCACTCATACCGATCACCGAATTTGGCAAGACGTTTATCACGCAGACCTGAAATCCGGCTTGAAGGTTTATATCAAGCTGACGCTGCGCGAAAACGGAATAGTCGTTATTCAATTTAAGGAGAAATAAAATGAAGCATTTGTGCTTGAATTGCGAAAAAGCGGACATGGTGCGCGGCAAAAAAAATAAGGTTGTTGCATACCGTGGCGAGCAGATCACCCTTGCCGCAGTGGACGGCTGGCATTGCCCTGCGTGTGGTGAATGCGAATTTGCCAGAGGCGAAGGCAAGCGATATGCGGCAGCAGTGGAAAAATTCCGCGCAGCGATAGACAAACAGGAATCTGCCGAACTGGCGCGCATCCGCAAAAAACTCAAACTCTCGCAAAAAGAAGCAGCCGAGATTGCAGGCGGCGGGGTTAATGCATTCTCACGTTATGAACACGGCAAATCTAAACCGGTTGCGGCAGTCGTAAACCTGTTTCGCATTCTGGATAAACACCCAGAACTGGTGAAGGAAATTCGCTAAATGTCCTCAAATATTCCCAACGCGGTGGTCAACAAAGACATGACTCCGATTCGCGCGACAGACATCAAGACCGCCAAGGAATATTGGCAAGATTGGAAAGGAGGCAAACATGAGCAAGAAAATAAAAGCAGCGGTACCACACCATGAACGTGAAGTGGCCGAACTGCGCGCAGATCGCGAGTTGGCCGTGGAATATTTGAAAGCCGCTATGGAATCGCTCGACGACCCGGATGATCGTGCCGCAGGACTACTTGCACTGCGCACCATTGCGGAAGCGTATGGCGGACTTGGTGCGGTAGCGGCCGAAGCCGGGATCAGCCGGGAATCGCTGTATGCACACTCTCAGCCAAGGGCAACCCGACACTGAAAACACTGCTCGCTGTATTGAAAGCAGTAGGAATGAAACTCTCGGTAGAGCCGGACCAGCACTCTACGGCATAAGCTGTAAAAGTATTACGAACCTGACCCTTATAATTCGATGGGCCGAGGTCAAGTTTTAATGCAGCAAGCATAAATAATAGGCAGCATCAACATGATTTCTGTCTCATGACAATATTCGAGTTAATTATTCCGGAAAACCTTTACTCTTTTCAATCAGCTTCATGAGGCTGTCTTTGAGGTGGTGCGTCCACCCGGGTTCGCAACTATCATAACATTCGCTCTCTGCGGTCAAACCCTTATGGACAAAATCAATCTGGGTTTTCCCGTCTTTCTCAGTAAGAGACCAGATGACTTCCGTGTTTTTCCACTCCTTCTTGTCTTTTATCCAGTGAAGATTGCAGTCGGTTACCAGCCAGATGATTTTCTTGTCCGGTATAACTTCGGAAATTCTGAAATCCACATAGGTGTCCCCGAAATGCACGGAGAATTCATCATTTAATTTGTTAGCCTGCCCTTTGAAGTTTTTTGCCCACCATGAGTCAACCTGAGCGATCTTTTTCATGGCTTCTTTTGCTGAGGTTTTTACAATCAAGCTAAGGCTGAAGTCTTGTTGGTTTTCATCTTTTATCTCCTTTCCTTGTCTCATAAAACGAGAGGTCTTCGTCGATTTCAAACATTATTTCTCCTCGCACGGATGAGCTTCTTCCCAGCGGAATTCCTTGCGTGAGCCATTTCCAAATTGCTCAAGATAGATTCCCAAAAAGTAGTTCCAACCATTCTCGTGCCCCCTTGCCAGCTCATGATCCGGAAGGCCGGAATGCACAAGGGTCATGAGCGTGTCTTCCCCCTGTTCCTTAAAGGTCAGGGTAACTATCGACTCTAGTCCCAAGGTATTGGGTGACATCCAGGTATGCTGAATTCGACCCGGCCGCTCGATCTCCGTGAATCGGCCGTAATGGGACGTCCCCTTGAGTGACCAGTAAAAGAGCCCGTTTACTTTCGCATCCAGGATAAATTTTTCGGCTGCATTCCAGGGATTGCCGGGTATCTTCGGATCCAGCCAGCCATCGAACACCTCATCCGGAGGAGCGGGAATTGTTCGCTCAAATTTAAATTCAATGCTCTTTTTTGATTCAATCATTTCTTCTTCTCCTTCCTCTTTTTATCCTTAAAATGCTGCTCAAACTGGTCGAGCTGTATGTTCCAGAACCGCTCATACTCATGCACCCATTCAGCCACCAGGAGAAGTGGTTCCGGGCGCAGTGAAATGAGAACTTCCCGGCCCTGTTTTTCACGCTCAATTAACCCGGCACGCTCAAGCAACTTGAGATGCTTCGTAACAGCGTTAAGAGCCACATCGAACGGTTCTGCGATATCCAGGAATCGGGCAGGTCCGTTTGCCAGTTTCCCAATAATCGCTCGCCGGGTTGGGTGAGAAATGGCGCTCAAAATGTCTGTCAGTTGATCCATGAGCTACATTACACCATAAGGTGTATTGTTATGCAAGTGCTTTTTTGACGAATTAGAGGTTAGTTTTGGTCGCAGGATTATTGTGAATCTGTTCAATGACAAATTGTTCGATTATCTGCGCGGGAAATATCATCAGTGCAATATGTATTGGCGGAAGAGATGCACTTGCCAAAACTTATAAATTACTTATACTGGTGGCATGAACGCTATCGAATGGTCAGCCAAAGCAGTACGGCAACTTCGCAAGATTGCGGACAAGCGCAAGCGGCAGAACATTTACATCGAAGTGCAGCAACTCGCAAACTGGCCGGATTGCCCGGGGGACATCAAACGACTGCAAGGCCGCGACGATTACCGGCTGCGCATCGGCGGCCACCG
>JANYHX010000024.1 GCA_025362155.1 Gallionella sp.
ATAGACGACCGAGAACTCGAGCAATCCATCGGGATCAACGTTGGGAAGCAAACCGGGCATGATATTTCCTCTGCTGGATCAAAGTTGCGATTCAAATATGCAACGAGCTCAATCTGAATCGGCTGCATCGCATATTAATTATCACATATACTCACGGCTAATAATTCGGGATAGCTCAGTACGTCCCCTATACGCTCTGGTGATCTCGTACGACCGCTGGTTCCTTGATCGCATCGCCACCCACATCCTCGCGGCGGAAGGTGATTCGCACTGGACTTTCTTCGACGGCAACTATCAGGAGTATGAGGCTGACAAGCGTAAGCGCTTGGGTGAAGAAGGCGCGAAGCCGAAGCGGATACGGTATAAGCCGATTAGCCGTTGAGAGCGTGATCTATCTCCAATGAGCTTTAACACATGATGCTATTTGCTAAGCGCTCACAGCCAAGCCGTGCTATTATTTTTTCATTACATAAGCATAAATAATAATCATGCCGAATCCGCTTGCTGAAGTCTTTGGCTTTCCCACAGATAACTTTAGTCCTGAGGCAAAGCGTTCTCGAAGCAGCAAACTCTGCCCATACAATAACAAGGTTCCGAACTGCACTAAGGACAAGGCTCTTGATCCGTTGGGTGTGTGCAGCGTTTACGAAAACAGCGAAGGAGTTATTGCGGTTACTTGTCCAGTGCGCTTCCGGCAGGATTGGCTGATTGCCGACGACGCGTCAAGATTTTTCTTTCCCTCTGGATCATCATGGACATCTTTAACCGAAGTGCGTTTGAAGGACGGTAATGGGCAGTCAGCGGGAAACATCGATGTGGTGCTGGTCTCATATGATGCTCAAGGTCGCATCACTGATTTTGGTTCGCTGGAAGTGCAAGCAGTTTACATTTCCGGCAATGTTCGCAACCCATTCGAGCATTACATGAAAGACCCAAAGCGACGCGCCAACATGGAGTGGGAAGGAGCGAATTATCCAAGGCCGGACTATTTGTCATCTTCCCGCAAACGACTGGCCCCACAATTGATTTACAAAGGCGGAATATTAAAAGCGTGGAGAAAGAAACAGGCGGTGGCACTACATAAGGAATTCTATGCAACGTTGCCGGGATTGCCTGAGGTTGCGCCAGAAAAAGCTGAAATTGCTTGGTTTCTATACGACCTTGAATTCGATAAAAAGACAAACCGCTTCAATCTTGTTCCATATAAAACGGTCTATACGGCCTTTGAACCTGCACTACTTAAAATCACTACAACACCTGCCGGTCCGCTTGAAGACTTCATCGCAATATTACAAGACAAGCTGGATGAGCAACTTCAGGGCAATGCACCGGACGCACCAACCCTACAAGACATGCTGGGTGGGGCCAATCAATAGTTCTGTCATTTTTGCATGGTGTGTATTTTTCATCGGCACTTCATGTATGGCAAAGTTACGCTGTTCGGCCATTTGGCGAACAGACTCAGCATTATCATAGGTCATCATGAAGTCGCCCGACACAGTTGAGGCCAAGTCAAAAAGTCCCTGATGGTCGATTTCATTGAATGCGTAAAGACGCTTGCCAGCGCGTTTACCGGGCGCAGTGTAAGGCGGGTCTATGAAATAAACTGCGTCCGTTCGCGCTGCATTTTGACGCATTATTTCCAGTCCATCTCCCTCGATAAAGGTAATTCGGTCACGCATGGCATAAATGCCCCTGATGCGGCGTGCCAATGTTTCTGGGTACCAGCGCGATGAAATGCCCTTTCCATTCTCGCCGCTTTTTATTAAACCAGTTCCTGGCGCCAAAATACCACCATGGTTGACGCGATTTTTCAGGATTGTCAGAAATGCGCGGTCGCGCGTTGTTTGAGGAGTAACTGATAGCAATTCTTGTGCAGATGCCACGCTTATAGGGAACTGAACAATGCGTTGCGCTAGCCACTCAGCATCATCAGAAAGAAGCGTACGCCATACGGAGGCAACATCGGGGTCTAATTCTACAAGCGTTACATGTTCTGCCAAACATTCGGCAGCTACCGTCAGACCAACTATTCCCCCACCAGCAAATATTTCAATAAATTCGGTCGGTTTAACCGTCTTGTGCAAGAGCCAATCTCGCACTTCCGGCACCAACCACGTTTTCCCACCGGGATAACGAAATGGACTGCGCTGTGAAACGGAAGCAACGTTGACAATTTTTGGCCCAAGCGGAAACTCGCCGACAAATAAAGAATGCTGAGCAGGATGTAGTGATGGAGTAAACATAACGAATATAATACCTGACAGCTTGAGGTAATGGGAGGGCTAATTAATAGCTAATGGAGCCAGCATAGATTATACGGGGCATGCTCGAAATTGTTTTATGATACCACCATGGAAATGAGGAAGATCGATTCGGGCAAGTTGCGCGCCATCGGCTACGATGCATTGAGGTTGCCGCCGTGGGATGCGGTGATCAAAAATTTATCCGGTGGCGAAAAGCGCCGCGTTGCGCTGTGTAAATTGTTATTGGAAAAGCCCGACATGCTGCTGCTAGACGAGCCGACCAACCACCTCGATGCCGAATCAGTGGAATGGCTGGAACAATTCCTGGTGCGCTTTCCCGGCACCGTGGTCGCCGTTACGCACGATAGATACTTCCTCGACAATGCCGCCGAATGGATACTCGAACTCGACCGCGGCCACGGCATCCCGTGGAAGGGCA
>JANYHX010000155.1 GCA_025362155.1 Gallionella sp.
CGCAATCCTCGCACCGGCGCGACGATCAAGATCAAGGCAGCCAAGGTTCCCAAGTTTAGTGCTGGCAAGGGTCTGAAGGATGCGGTAAACTAACTGACTTTGTCGGGTGCTTAGCTCAGCTGGTAGAGCGTCGCCCTTACAAGGCGAATGTCGGCGGTTCGATCCCGTCAGCACCCACCACAAATAGTTTTTTGGAGTGGTAGTTCAGTTGGTTAGAATACCGGCCTGTCACGCCGGGGGTCGCGGGTTCGAGTCCCGTCCACTCCGCCAAATCAAGGCGAACGCAAGTTCGCCTTTTTTACATCTTTTTTAAATCAATAATTGGGTAGTCTGCGCTATGTTTGATTTTGTTCATGAAAATAAAAAGATGGTACAAATCGTCCTGGCACTTATTGTGTTGCCATTTGCATTATGGGGCGTAAGTTCATATGACAAAGCTGGAAAATCAACGGATGTCGTCGCCACAGTGAATGGCACCAAAATTACTCAGCAAGAATATGACAATACCTTACGTCAACAACAAGACAGGCTACGCCAGCAACTAGGTGCAAAGTTTGATGCTGCGATGCTGGAAAATCCCGAGATGAAACGTGCTGTATTGGATGGCTTGATTTCGCAACGTTTGTTAGTGGAACGTGCCAAAGCGATAAGATTGGCTGTGTCGGATGAGCGAGTGGCGCAGGTAATTACGGGCATTGAAGCTTTTCAGGATAGTGGAAAATTTGACAAAAAGCGCTATGAATCGGTATTGGCAAATCAAAACATGTCACCTCTGATCTTCGAAGGTCGCGTGCGGGATGAGTTGCTCGGGCAGCAATTACAGGACGCTTATGCGCAGAATGGGTTTGCTGCAAATAACATTGCGGACAACGTCATCCATTTGAATGAGCAAAAACGGGTGGTGAGTGTTGCGTCCCTTTCACTTCAGCCATTTATGGCGCAGGCAAAAGTGGATGAGGTCGCTCTGAAAAAATATTACGAACAAAATTCAAGTGAGTTTCATGTTCCCGAGCAAGCCAAAGTAGAGTATGTGAAATTCTCCGCGGATGATTTACTGGCGAAGGTTGAAGTGAGCCAGGAGGATGCGCGCAAATATTACGATGAGCATCAGAATGATTTTGGTACGCCTGAAGAGCGCGATGCGGCGCATATCCTGATTACAGTGAATGCCGCCGCACCGCAATCCGAACAGGATGCGGCCAAGATCAAGGCTGAGCAGTTATTACAGCAAGTCAGAAAAAATCCCGCCAGGTTTGCGGAATTAGCCAAGCAAAATTCGCAAGATCCCGGTTCTGCTGCGAAGGGGGGTGACCTTGGATTTTTTGGCCGTGGCATGATGGTCAGGCCCTTCGAGGATGCCGCATTTGCTTTGAAGGCCGGGGAAATAAGCGGGTTGGTAAAGTCGGATTTTGGTTATCACATTATTGAACTGGTTGCTGTTAAGCCACCCAAGGTTTTGCCGTTCGATGAAGCGCGCGAAAATATTGTCAATAAGCTGCGCCAGCAAAAAGCTGCCGACAAATTCGCCGAGCTGGCAGAAAAATTCAGCAATGCAGTGTATGAACAAAGCGATACTTTGAAGCCGGCAGCTGATCTGGTCGGTGCGAAGATTGAGCGGAGTCCGTGGTTGATCAAAGGGACGGCCGTAGCCGAGCCTTGGACTACAAAAATGCTACATGCCATCTTTAATGATGAAGTGATAAAGAACAAACGCAATAGCCCTGCAATTGAGGTGGCAGCAAATACACTGGTGGCCGCACGCATCGTGGAATATAAACCCGCTTCTGTGCGAGCCTTGAGTGAAGTACAGGAAGTCATCAAACAAAAACTGTTGCGCCAGCAAGCGCTTGAATTGGCCATCCAGCAAGGGAAATCGATGCTGGCACAATTGCAAAGCGGAAATAAACCCACATTAAGTTGGGGGGCCGCTCAGAGCCTTACCCGTGCGCAACAGGGTTCTCTGGATGCAGGATTGGTCAGGCAAATATTTCAGGCGAATGCCGCCAAGTTACCGCAATTTGTCGGAGCAGAGGACGCGCAAAATGGTTATATACTGGTACGTATCGATACCGTGACAGAAGGAGCGGCAATTGACGACGCAAAACGCGCGCGCTACGCACAACAATTACGCCAGTTGACCGGTGAGGAAATATCCCACGCTTATCTGGCAGACGCTAAAAGGCAGGCGACAATAAAGGTAAATTTACCTGAGTCCGAGATATTGGGGGCGGCGCCCAAGAATGATACGGTACAGCCTTGATCTTGCATCGCCACTTTAAATAGGAACTATCCTTTTGGACGCAGCGTAACAGTATCTGCTTTGATGCAGCATAACGCTTCTGAATAATAAAGAAGGGGCTGAAGTAGATTAGCCTAAATGTTAAGCCAATCAGATGAAGACAAGCCATTGTAAGTTAATAAGGAAACAGCAGTTAAGATTACTGGAATATTTTGTACTGGAAGTGACTGCCAGATCAGCGGCAGACATACTGG
>JANYHX010000083.1 GCA_025362155.1 Gallionella sp.
CTTTCTGGTGGTGTTGATGAAATCTGGAAATTCCATCATGGCACGCTTGATGCCGTTTGCGACAACTTCGCCGCAGCCTCGGGACGGGGAAGTCCCTTTCATTCGTTAGGCACAAGAATACTCATCGAGCCACATCAAATGGAATTTGAAATTGCCACGGCAGATTCTCTGGGAATCACTGATCCGGAGCTATCGGAACTACTAACGCAAGTCTACGTTGCGGGTGGATTCACGGCACAGGAAGAGGCAGTGTCACTATTTGAACCCTCTACTGTAAGAAATCGAGGCGTTTTAATTGGCGCTCGTGAAAGGCACCATTCAAAATTGGCAGGCATCATTATTGTCGTCCCCCCGGATTCATCGGCGCGGCGTTTAGCGAAAAACAATGAGGCGGAAATACACCTATTGGGTGTAAAACCAGAGTATCGACGACACGGCCTAGGGCGTATGCTCGTTGAGGCGGCTATCGCTCGGGCAAACCAGAGTGGATATTCGAAACTGATTCTGTGGACACAACTTTCCATGAATGCAGCCCAGAGGTTATATGAGTCCTCAGGTTTTATTCACATTGATGACATAGCAAGGAATGGCCGTGACTTCAAAGTTTACGAGAAGCCCCTTTGTGCCTAACAGCGCCATCAACACGGACGTGCAAAAGCGCCGCTTCACTCTGCTTTTGCCCGCCCGTTATGGCAAACGTTGGGCCCCACCAAAACCTTGAGGCAACCAGTGCGCCACATTCACCACAATAAATTGCGCGCTGAGCAAATCTACCTACCGTTGCGCTGTGGCGACTCATCGCGCCGCGCACTGATTAACGTACCGCTCGCGCCTCTTGTGCGCAGCGCTTGCACACCAAGCGGCTTGCCTCGCATAATCATCAACACCCAAAACCGCATCACCGCGCACATGACAACACACACATTTAGAACCGAGCCCGCATCAAAACAAAACCTCAGTTCGGTGTTAACTGATCTTGCCCAACCCGTCGCTCAACCGGACGCCCACCAGCTGCGCCGGTGGGTACCCTCCGCTAGCGCTGCGGCGCCCGGTTAGCTTGAACGTTGGGCGTGAGGAAAGGGGAGTACAAATGAAGCGCATCTTGTTTCTCATTGCTTTGATCGCAGCTATCCCGGTTGGGGGATATTTGGCTGGCACATATGTCGAATCAGACTTCCAGAAGCAATGGGTGGAAGTCATTTCTAAAGAATTCGGGAGCAAAGGGCTTGAGGCTGTAAAGACCGGTCAGCTTTCCCTAGAGCGGTTCTGCGCTGAGCCAGATGCCGCAACCGAATCAGCATGTCAGACGTATAGCTATGTCCAATTGCTCAAAGGTGCGAGTGTCGCTACGCTACTTGCTGGACTTGGACTCTTGTTTGCAATCTTCTTGGGCGCTCGTTTTGCCTCTTCGAGTCGGTCGCTATTGCTCAATGTCTTCTCACCCGGGATAAAGGCTGTCTTACTCGGTTTGTTCGCCTTAATCTTGGCGCAAGGCGCCATAGCGACTTACGGTGCCTATATTTTCGAGGCAACCACAGTTCATCGTGTTCACTTCTTCCTCATAGGTGGTATCGGCTTGGGCGCGCTCTTGGGAGCCTTCACCATGATCAAAGCTGGATTCTCAGTATCAAGGCGCGCGTCCACTTCCGTCCTCGGAAAAGTAATTTCGGAAGAAGCAGCACCGGAGCTATGGAAATTCGTCAAAGAAATCGCTGCACGTCTCGGTGCAACTCCACCAAATAACATCGTCATCGGACTGGAACCAAACTTTTACGTCACTTCGGCGGATGTGGTTGTCTATCCCGGCGCAAACAAACAGCCAAACGAGACGCTCTACTTGTCTCTGCCCCTCATGCGAATTCTGTCGCGCAACGAACTGACAGCAGTTATCGGCCATGAACTTGGCCACTTCAGAGGCGAAGATACGAAGTTCAGCCTCAGGTTCTATCCCATCTACGCTGGTACGGGTCAGGCACTCACGGCCTTGGAAAGCCGGAGCGAAGATGGGACACGCACATTGGCACTGCTCCCAGCTTTCGCCATCCTGTCTTTTTTCATGGAGCAGTTTGCCCAAGCCGAAAGAACAATCGGCCGTGATCGGGAATTAGAGGCAGATAAGGCCGGGGCCTCTGTGTCGTCCGGTAGAGCGTTAGCGACTTCCTTGCTCAAGATCGGAGCTTTTGCCCCGCTGTGGGGTTCGATCAGATCCGCAATGGTAGAGGCACTCAACCAAGGAAAGTCCTACGCAAACGTCAGTACGCTCTATGCGGAAGTGGCGGCCTCATCAGGCAAACCAGAACTTCTCGATGAAGTCGCTGCTACGTCAACGGCTCACCCGACTGATACCCACCCACCAACTGTTGCGCGCATACAAGCCTTGGGATTGTCAGTCGCAGAGTTACGAGAAGAGGCTCTCAACATTGACA
>JANYHX010000087.1 GCA_025362155.1 Gallionella sp.
AAACACGCGGAACACAAACACCAAGCCATAGCGTTCATCAGGCAGTGTGTATTGCTTGCCTTCATTTTTAACGACTTCACCCTGGTGATACAGCGCCAGCACATGACCGCTTTCCAGCCCGTCGCGCGCGCCCTTGTTCAGGGTAACGACGGAATTTTGGCCACCTTGGGAGACCCCGCCGTAAATGGAAATAATACGCGCGGAAATATTATTTTCTGGCGCGCGCGGCAGATAGGTATTAGCAACTTCCAGGGAAGGAACGACCAAGCGATCCCCGGCATAAATTTCTTCAACAGCATGGGTGATCGCTATCGTGCTGATATCTGCAAAGCGGGTGATCTCGGCATTCCCCAGATAAATAGCTTCGATCCCCAGTACTTCTTTGGTATCAGGATCAACAAAGGTTTTGCCAGGTCGATAAAGCTGCCATTGATCACCTTTATCCGACGGCAGTCCTTTGACGAAGGCCGTGTCATCGTTACCCAGTATCACGCGGCCTTCGCGAGCGCCGATCAGGGTTGGGGCACCTTTTAACTCGTTTGCCTCAACAACCAGCGGTTGGATCAAAAATGGCCCGATGGCGCTTGCAGGAATACTTGGTATGGCATCGTGATCGCTGGCACTTCCACGCACTTTTGGAGACAGTCTGACGGTATTGCTCGTATTGTCTACGCCGCTCGCGGGCGTCATATTACTTGCCTCGCCAGAGGTGTCGCCGGACGGACTGAAGCGCAAGGTGCCGGTGCTGCGATCCAGAAAAATCACATCGCCCGGATAAATCCAGTGGGGGTCTTTGATCGTGTTTTTATTAAGCCCCCAGATATGTGGCCATTTCCAGGGGTCTTTGAAAAATTTCGCGGAGATGTCCCACAGTGTGTCGCCCTTGACGACGATGTGCCGATCCGGTGCATCGCTACGAATACCGAGGCGAATATCCGAGCGGTTTTGGGATTCCGCTGCAAACGCCACAGGTTGTAAAATGAAGGCACAGACAGATGCGAGGACAGGCAATAAGAAGCAAATCAACGATATAATCTTGCGCATGGACACTCCGACAGAACCAAAATTCAGGACACGCAAAGTTACCGCGTTGCGTTAAATTCTGCATCTAGTCCGCTAAATTAGCAAGCATTATGGGAACTTCCAAAAATCTACTGGGTAATTCAATAGCAGCATGGCTATCCTGAAAATTCTGCAATATCCCGATGAGCGGCTGCATAAAATCGCCAGGAATGTTATGCAAGTCAATGAAGCCACCCGCAAGCTGGTAAGCGATCTGGCCGAGACCATGTATGCCGCGCCCGGAGTAGGTTTGGCGGCGACCCAAGTGGATGTGCACGAGCGCATTATCGTGGTAGATATTTCCGAGACACACAATCAATTGAAAGTGTTCATCAACCCTGAAATCATCGCCCGTAGCGGTATAAGCGATTGCGAAGAGGGATGTCTGTCAGTGCCGGGCATTTATGAAACAGTGACCCGTGCGGAAAAGATCACTGCCCGTGCCCTCAATGAAAAAGGTGAGGCCTTTACGCTGAATGCCGAAGGTTTGCTGGCAGTTTGTATACAGCATGAGATGGATCATTTGGTAGGGAAGGTTTTTGTCGAATATCTGTCGCAACTCAAACAAAACCGGATTCGTGCAAAGCTGAAGAAACGCCTGCGCGAAACCATGTAATTCCACTTCCAATTCATCAATGAAACTGCGTTGGCTTCCTTGCTCATTCCGGGTCGTGCAACGGCAACACGTTACTGGCGAAGCCAGCCGATTGCAGGCGCCGTTGCTTGGTCGCCCTTCCCGCACCGGAAGCTTCCACCGTGTCCGGGCGACAGTAGCACCTCCTGCGCCATTCGCTCGTCGCCGCCTTGTTTCATCTTCGAATTGAAACTGGAATAATTTTATGAAAATCATTTTTGCCGGCACGCCGCAATTTGCGGCCAGCGCGCTGGCTGCCTTACTTGAAGAGCATCAAGTCGTCGCGGTGCTGACCCAGCCGGATCGCCCGGCGGGACGAGGTATGCAATTGGCAGCCAGCGCCGTGAAACAGCTTGCGTTGTTACATAATTTGACAGTACTGCAGCCCGCTACATTGAAGACAGAAGAAATACAGCGGGCTATCACCGCACTGGATGCGGATGTGATGGTGGTGGCGGCCTACGGTTTGATTTTGCCGAAAGCGGTGTTGCAACTGCCACGCTATGGCTGCTTAAACATCCACGCCTCCCTGCTGCCGCGCTGGCGTGGAGCCGCGCCGATACAGCGTGCCATTCTGGCGGGCGACCAGGAAACCGGCATCACTATTATGCAGATGGACGAAGGACTGGATACGGGCGATATGTTGTTGCGCAATGCTTGCCTGATTGAGGTCAATGACACTGCGCAGACTCTGCATGACAAACTGGCTGGGTTGGGCGCGAGCAGCATCCTCGAAGCATTGGGTCTTCTGCAGAAAAACCGGCTGACGCCGATCAAGCAGGACAATGATGCAGCTTGTTATGCCACAAAGCTAACCAAGATCGAAGCGCGGATCGACTGGCAACAAGATGCGCGGCAAATCGAACGCGCGGTACGTGCCTACAATCCTTTCCCAATGTGTCATGCCAACTTGAACGGTGTGGCGATAAAAATTTGGCGGACTGAGGTATGTCCGGATAATGGCGAAGATGGCAAACGCAGCAAGCCGGGCATCGTAATAGCCGTAGATAAACGCGGCATCACCGTAGCGTGCGGCAAAGATGCACTGCGCCTGGAGACGTTGCAACGTCCGGGCGGCAAAGCACAACCCGCCGCACAATTTCTGCAGGCTGTGCCGGTTAATGTCGGCGATGTTTTCAATGTTGGTTGAGACGCAACACATACAACTCGCCGCCAGCCTGGTCGTGCAGCAAGTATTGGCGAACGGGCGGAATCTCAATCAGGTTTTGGATGAATCTCTGCGCAACAAAGCAGAGTGGTTGCCTGCACAGCGTGCCGCCTTACAGGATTTAAGCTATGGCACATTACGCTTTTACGGACAGTTGCAGGCGATATTGGATATGTTGTTGCATAAACCTTTGTCGGATGAGAGTGTGCGTTTCCTGTTGTTGGTCACGTTGTACCAATTGCAATATGGCAAATCTGCGCAGCATGCCATTGTCGATCATGCGGTGCGCGCCGCGCATGCACTAAGTCCGCGCGTGAGTGGCTTGGTGAACGCAATCCTGAGAAATTTTTTGCGTAACCAAGCCGTATTGCTGGAACAAGCCGGACAAAGCGCAGAAGGAAAATATAATTACCCGCAATGGTGGATAAATGAACTGAACGCACAATATGGCGAACGCAGTACGGCGATCCTCGAAGTAGGCAATGGGCATCCGCCAATGACTTTGCGCGTCAACCAGCGTCGAATCAAGACCGAAAATTATTTGGCGCAGCTGGTGCAACAGGATTTGTCCGCCCGGTTAATCGAACTAGGTGTGGCCGGGCTGGACGCATTGCAACTGGACAAGCCTGTATCAGTCGACAAGTTGCCGGGATTCTTTGATGGCTGG
Source organism: Gallionella sp. (assembly GCA_025362155.1). Classification (GTDB taxonomy): domain Bacteria; phylum Pseudomonadota; class Gammaproteobacteria; order Burkholderiales; family Gallionellaceae; genus Gallionella. Next base: position 3,532 of record JANYHX010000087.1, read on the forward strand.
GTTTCGGTACAGGATGCCGGTGCGCAATACGCCGCACTGTTACTGGATATTCACGACGGAATGCGCGTGCTGGATGCCTGTGCTGCGCCTGGGGGCAAGACTGCTCACATTATGGAGCGCGCGGCAGTAGAAATAGTCGCCGTAGACAAGAACGCAAAACGTTTACAGCTTGTGAAGGAAAATTTGCAGCGGCTGGGGCTGATTTCACCACAACCAGCAGCTGCGCAACTGGTAGTCGGCGATGCCGCTGCGCCGGAGGAGTGGTGGGAGGGTAAATCCTTTCAACGTATACTGGCAGATGTACCCTGCTCTGCTTCGGGTGTGGTGCGCCGCCATCCGGATATTAAATGGCTAAGACGCCGTGCGGATATTGCCGGGTTCGCCGATCAGCAACTGAATATTTTGCGCGCTTTATGGCCGCTGCTGGCTCAAAATGGGAAGCTGCTTTATGCCACCTGCTCTGTCTTTCATCAAGAGAACGAACAAGTCGTCGCGGCATTTCTGACGCAACATTCAGATGCGCGGCGACTACCGATAACTTTACCTGACGCTATTGATGGCCAGTTATTACCCAATGATCAGCATGACGGATTTTTTTATGCGTTGCTGCAAAAAATTGTTTAGCGCTCTGCTGCGCGGTATCTTCCTGGTGTGCCTTTTCGCCGCCAATGCGCAAGCAGAAGGCATTGCTATCGATAAGGCAGAAATTCGCCGCAGCGAAGATGGCTACCAACTTTTCGCCAGCTATGACATCAAGCTCAATTTCGTAGTAACACAGGCTTTATCACGCGGCATCCCGATTTATTTTGTGAGCGAATTTTCATTGACGCACGCACGCTGGAGCTGGCTGGATGCCGCACAACAGGCTGTGTTACGCACTCTACCGCGTTATTTTGTGGGCGATTCTCCGCGGCGTTTGTCCTGGCTGGATAAGGAAATTTTCCACAGCGCCCAGACCGTCAAACTTTCTTACAGCGTTTTAACAGGGCGATATCGCATTTCGCGTGGCGCGCTATTCCAGAATTTCGCCACACTTGAAGATGTTGAAAATATATTGGCACGGCAGAGCTCAACCGCCATTTCCGCAGAGCTGCTGAAAAAAAATGGCGACTACATGGCGGCCGCGCGCCTGCGCCTAGACATTGCCCAGTTGCCCAAACCATTGCAGGTAAATGCCTTAACGGACAATGATTGGACCCTCGATTCAGATTGGTATCGCTGGGTAATCAGTCCAGCGGAGATTGCCGAGCACAACGAGCAAAACCGAGTGACGTTGCCCGAGTGATGAAATTGTGACCTATCTAATTTTCATTAGCATTAGCCTGAGCGGTGCGCTACTGTATTTGTTATCCAGTAGCAGCGCTAATACCGAAGGATTTTCCAATAATTATTATGGCCTGCTGGGATTAACCGGCGTACTTGCCTCAGGGTTGGCGGGGCTGGTTGGTTATCAATTGTGGCGCTTGCGCAACAAACTGAAGAACAAGATATTTGGTGCCAGGCTGGCACTGCGTCTGGTATTGTTTTTCACACTGATCGCGGTTCTGCCGGGCGTTTTGATTTATGCAGTGTCAGTGCAATTTTTGGATAAAAGTATTGAATCGTGGTTTGACGTGCGCGTTGAGAAAGCCCTGGAAGGAGGTCTCAATCTCGGTAAAAGCAGTCTCGATAATAGCTTGAAAGAACTGTCCAAAAAAGCGCAATTCACGGCGTCCTTTTTGGCGGAGAAATCTGCCGGTCAATACCAGCATGCATTGGAAAATTTGGTGGACGAAGAGGTGGCACAGGAAGCAGCTTTATTCAGTGTCGATGGGAAATTGATTGCCTCTTCCATTGATGACAATGCGCAGTTACCGGATAAACCTGATAATGAATTAATGCGGCTGACGCTGGCTAAAGGCAAGTACGCAGTGATTGATACCTTGCCCAACAAGGGGCTGACATTACTGGCACTGGTAATGGTAAATTCCAAAATGCCCACAGGCGGACGGTATGTTTTGCAATTCACCCAACCGGTGCCCAAGCAGATCGAAACGGACGCCGAAACAGTGCAAACGGTATATCGCGATTATCAGGAGTTGACTCTCTCTCGCGTGGGATTGAAACGGCTGTATGCAATCACTTTAACTCTGTCATTGCTGGTGGTATTGCTGACGGCGGTATCCGCAGCATTTTTTCTCAGTGATGGATTTGGCTCCTCGCTGGAAGCGCTCGCCGAAGGAACCCGCGCGGTAGCGCAGGGTGACTTCACCGAGCAATATCCTATACGCAGCAGCGATGAACTGGGCGCATTGACCGGGCTGTTTAACCAGATGACGCGCCAGTTGCTCGAAGCCAAGCAAACCAGTGAACAGCAACAACGTATAGTTGAAAGTGCCAAAGTGCATTTGGAAAGCGTGTTGACTCATTTGTCTTCGGGTGTGCTGGCACTGGATCATGAATTGCGCTTGCGCTCGGTAAATACCAGCGCTGCACAAATTCTGGCTGCGCCGTTACAGGAAATGCAACGCCTGTCGTTAACTCAAATTGCCGATAAATATAGCCTACTAAGATCATTCTGCCTCACCATCACCGAGGCTTTTGGCGCAACCGAAAGCGGCGAATGGCAGCGGCAAATAGAACGCCTGAGCAAAAATGGTACGCAAATTCTGTTGATGCGCGGAACCCGCTTGCCGCAAGGCGGGGAAGCGGGCTATGTAGTGGTATTCGATGACATCAGTCATTTATTACAGGCAGAGCGGCAGGCCGCATGGGGCGAAGTGGCGCGACGGCTGGCGCACGAAATCAAGAATCCGCTGACGCCCATCCAGCTGTCGGCGGAACGCTTGCAGCACAAGCTCAGTGATAAGCTGGATGAAGCTGATGCGCAACTGCTACGGCGCGCCACAAGAACTATCGTTAGTCAGGTTGGTGCAATGAAAAACATGGTGAGCGATTTTGCCAATTACGCACGCGGCCCGGCATTAAAGCTGTCGCATCTGGATATGCATAAGCTGATTAAAGAAGTGTTGGGCTTGTATGAGGCCAATGCCATACTCCTCGTTTTGAAACTGGACGCAGCTCCCAGCGAAGTCAATGGGGATGCGACCCGTTTGCGCCAGGTCATCCACAACCTGCTGCAAAATGCGCAGGATGCATTACAAGGTGTCATCCAGCCGAAAATAACCCTGCACACTGAAATGCAAAATGGAGAAATTCATTTGTGGGTCGAGGACAATGGCCCGGGCTTTCCGGAAAGCGTGCTGTCGCGCCCCTTTGAACCCTATATGACAACCAAGGCTAAAGGTACGGGTTTGGGTCTCGCTATCGTGAAAAAAATTGTGGAAGAGCATGGTGGACGCATCGCTATTGAAAATATCATAAGCGGCGGAGCACGGGTTAGTATCGTGTTGCCGCTGGTCGAGGAGGCATAATGGGAACCTCTATAAATTTTTTTCTCGGGCGAATCGCGGCGTCACGTGCTCGCTCACTCCTCGTCTATCTATCCGATATGTCTCGTCGTTCGCTGCGCGGCTCCTTGCGCTTCATCCCGAAAAACAAATTTCTAGAGGCCCCCCAATGACAAGCAAACAAATTCTCGTGGTGGATGATGAAATCGGCATCCGTGAGTTGTTATCGGAAATCCTGTTTGATGAAGGCTATCAAGTTTATCTGGCCGAAAATGCCCAGCAGGCGCGTGCCTATAGAAACGAACACGAACCGGATCTGGTGTTGTTGGACATCTGGATGCCGGACACTGACGGTATAACTCTGCTCAAGGAGTGGGTTGAGCAGGATTTGCTGACCATGCCGGTGATCATGATGTCAGGTCATGGCACGATAGAAACGGCTGTGGAGGCGACCCGCATCGGAGCTGTGGATTTTCTGGAGAAACCCATTGCGTTGCAAAAGCTGCTGAATACCATTGCCCATGCACTCCGCGAGGGTGCGCCTAGGCCACCAATGCCTAGTACCGAGGCACAAAGCGACGCGGCTGCCCTGAATCTGGATGGACAAGCTCGCCAAATTTCCCTGCCGCTGGATTTGCCCTTGCGCGAAGCGCGTGACCATTTTGACGCGCTTTATTTTGACTATCATTTACAGAAGGAGGAGGGAAATGTGTCTCGGGTCGCCGACAAGGTCGGCCTGGAACGTACCCATCTTTATCGCAAGCTCAAGCAACTCGGCATTAAATTCGCCAAAAAGCAGGCTGAAGATACTTCAAAATAAGCACAGAACGCCTCTAAACATTCCCCACAGCCAAAATAACAATGCAGCGGTTGCCCTAATCGGGAGGCTGCGGCATAATCACGCCCTTTTAATGCGTCAAATATAACCCGTCCCCAAGTATGTTCACTCTCATGGGGCTGTTCCGGAGGAAACAAAGATAATGACTGCAACGCGACGTATCACACCACCCGAATTCAATGACACTACCGGCGCGATCCGCGCTTTGGCGATGGATGCCGTGCAGAAGGCTAATTCCGGACACCCCGGCGCGCCTATGGGCATGGCCGAAATAGCCGAGGTGTTGTGGAACCATCATTTGCGTCATAACCCGGGCAATCCCAAATGGGCTGACCGTGACCGTTTCGTTTTTTCCAACGGTCATGGCTCGATGCTGATTTATGCGTTGCTGCATCTCACTGGTTATGACCTGCCGATTGAGGAACTGAAGCGTTTCCGTCAATTGCATTCCAAGACTCCCGGTCATCCGGAGTATGGTTACACCGCAGGAGTTGAAACCACTACCGGCCCACTGGGTCAGGGTATCAGTAATGCGGTCGGTTTTGCGCTGGCGGAAAAATTACTAGCCATCGAATTTAATCGCCCTGGTCACGAAATCGTGGATCACTACACCTACGTATTCATGGGCGACGGTTGCATGATGGAAGG
>JANYHX010000139.1 GCA_025362155.1 Gallionella sp.
TTCGTATTCGATTTCCGGAAAAATTATTTGCTCTTTCACGCCCATGTTGTAATTACCCCTACCATCAAAGGACTTTCCAGAAATGCCGCGAAAATCGCGTATACGTGGAATCGCCACAGAAATCAGCCTGTCCAGAAATTCATACATGCGCTCTTTGCGCAAAGTTACCTTGCAGCCAACCGGATAACCTTCACGTATCTTGAAGCCCGCAATCGACTTCTTGGACATCGTAACCACAGGCTTCTGACCCGCAATTTTTTGCATGTCGCCAACTGCGAACTCCATTACTTTTTTGTCCGCAACCGCTTCACCGACACCCATGTTCAAGGTGATTTTTTCGATGCGCGGCACCTGCATGACAGAGGTGTAACCGAATTGCTTCATCAGGTCTTTGGTGACCTTATCTTTGTAAAAACCGTACAAGCGAGCCATGTCTTTAACCTCTTATGCGTCTATCATTTCGCCGTTGGATTTGAACACGCGCACCTTGCGTCCATCCTCCAGCTTTTTAATACCGACTCGATCACCCTTTTTTGCAGCGGCGTTGTAAATCGCCACATTCGAAATATGAATCGGCAATTCCATTTCCACAATCCCGCCAGTCAACCCTTTGACCGGATTAGGCTTCTGGTGCTTCTTGACTTTATTGATGCCGCCAACCAACAGATATTCACCCAGGACACGCAATACATTGCCGTGGCTGCCTTTGTCTTTACCCGTGATGACGATAACGTCATCGTTTTTCTTAATCTTGCGCATGATTTTTCCTGGTTCAATCTGCCTGGTTCAATGTCGGACTCGATCTGTGTCTGCTTATATCTTCAGCGCTTTAAAGCACTTCAGGTGCCAGCGAAACGATCTTCATGAATTTTTCGGTACGCAATTCGCGTGTCACCGGCCCAAAAATGCGTGTGCCGATAGGCTCTAGCTTGGCGTTCAACAATACTGCAGCATTGCCATCAAACTTGACCAGCGATCCATCCGAGCGGCGCACGCCCTTTGCAGTGCGAACCACCACGGCGTTGTATACTTCGCCCTTCTTGACGCGGCCACGCGGAGCTGCATCACGGATGCTGACCTTGATGACATCACCAACGGAGGCATAGCGACGCTTGGAACCACCCAACACCTTAATGCACATCACAGAACGCGCACCAGTATTGTCAGCCACATCTAAAACAGACTGCATTTGTATCATTATCTAATCTCCAACTTGTACCGCTCACAGCGGCCAGTTTTGGAACCCGTTCGGGTTAGGTCGCCGCAAGCGGCGATGAAACGAAGCCGCGCATTATATGCAAATATTAAAAAGACGCAAGCAGAAATTTCAATTCCAAAATAAAACTAAGCCGCTGTCGCCTTTTCAAGCAACTTTGCTACACGCCAACTTTTGGTTTTAGCAATCGGGCGGCACTCTTCTATCATCACTACGTCGCCTGCATGTATCTCGTTGGCTTCATCATGCGCATGGTATTTTTTGGAAACGCGTATGATCTTGCCGAGCAGTGGGTGCTTGACCTTGCGCTCGACCAACACCGTTACGGTCTTATCCATTTTGTCGCTGGTCACGGTACCCGTCAGGGTACGTTTCAGTTTTGACTCGATTGTTGCTTTAGTTTCGCTCATTTTTGGATACTCTTTTCTGTCAGCACAGTTTTTACACGGGCAATATCACGGCGCACTTTGCGAAATTCACTGGTGTTGGTCATTTGTTGTGTCGCAGCTTGCATGCGCATACCAAATTGAGCCTTGGTCAAAGACAGTAGCTCAGTTTGCAAATCTGCCGCAGACTTGGCTTTAAGTTCGCCCGTTCTCTGTTTATTGGCTTTCATGTTAGGTCCCTACCTGTCTAACTACAAAAGTGGTGGCCAAGGGCAATTTTGCTGAAGCCAGCAGAAATGCTTCGCGGGCCAGAGTTTCACTCACCCCGTCCATCTCATACAACATCTTGCCGGGCTGAATCTCGGCGACGTAGTACTCGGGATTACCTTTACCATTGCCCATGCGGACTTCGGCAGGCTTTTTGGAGATAGGCTTATCCGGGAAAATACGAATCCAGATACGGCCGCCGCGCTTGATGTGACGCGTCATGGCACGACGTGCGGCTTCGATTTGACGTGCGGTTAAACGACCGCGCACAATCGCCTTCAGGCCGAATTCGCCGAAACTTACCTTATTGCCACGGGTGGCAATGCCGGTGTTACGGCCCTTCTGCTCCTTGCGATATTTTCTTCTAGCTGGCTGTAGCATGCTTAGCTCCCGACTTTATTCCCGTTTTTCTGGTTTTCTTTTCCGCCTCGGCGGCAACTGGCGCAACAATTTCCTGATCCGTCATTTCGCCTTTGAATACCCAAACCTTCACGCCTATGATGCCGTAGGTGGTCTTTGCCTCTGAGGTGCCATAATCAATATCGGCACGCAAGGTATGCAATGGCACACGGCCTTCGCGATACCACTCGGTACGGGCAATTTCAATACCATTCAAACGGCCCGCGCTCATGATTTTTATGCCCTGCGCACCCAGGCGCATCGCATTTTGCATCGCACGTTTCATCGCGCGACGGAACATGATACGCTTCTCCAACTGCGCCGTGATGCTCTCGGCGATGAGCTGCGCATCGATTTCCGGTTTGCGCACTTCTTCAATGGCAACATCGACAGATTGCAGCCCCATACGCTTGCGTAATTCTGCCCGCAATGATTCGATGTCCTCGCCCTTTTTGCCGATCACCATGCCAGGACGCGCGGTGTAAATGGTTACCTTGGCATTTTTGGCCGGGCGTTCGATAATCACTTTGGAGACCCCGGCAGCAGCCAGTTTCTTTTTCAGGTAGGCACGAACCTCAATGTCTTTGAGCAACAAGTCAGCGAAATTTTTGCTGTTGGCGTACCACTTGGAATCCCAGTTTTTACGAACACATAAGCGGAAACCGGTTGGATGAATTTTCTGTCCCATATTAACTAGCTCCCGACGCTGACAGTGATGTGGCAAGTTTGCTTTTCAAGGCGATTGCCCTGACCTTTGGCACGCGCCGAGAAACCTCTCCCCGATGCTGCCTTATCAACATAAATAACTTTTACTTTCAATTCGTCAATGTCGGCACCATCGTTATGCTCAGCATTCGCAATCGCCGACTCGAGGGCCTTTTTGATAATGGTTGCGGCTTTTTTCGGGCTGTAGGTCAAGATGTTGAGTGCTTGCGCAACAGGCAAACCACGAATCTGATCAGCCACCAAGCGACCCTTTTGTGCCGAAAGATGTATTTTTTTTGCAACTGCAGTAGTGACTTTCATCATGCCCCCGCTTTCTTGACTACGGCTTTTTTATCCGCCGAGTGGCCCTTGAAGGTGCGCGTCAGGGAAAACTCCCCCAACTTGTGACCCACCATATTTTCGGATACATATACCGGAATATGTTGCTTGCCGTTGTGCACCGCGATCGTCAAGCCAACGAACTCGGGCAATACCGTGGAACGGCGCGACCAGGTTTTGACCGGG
>JANYHX010000152.1 GCA_025362155.1 Gallionella sp.
CTTAACAAGCCTGCTCAAGCGGTTGTTATGCCAAGGTGGCAACTCTTCCAACAAGAATACGCGCGCCAGTAACGTCACATAATCGCGAATCGTCGGGCGGCTCAATTGAAAAGGCGATGCCAGATCGGCCACATTGAGCAACCTCGCAGTCTGCCCGGCTGCCAAAGTCAGCAGGCGTGGCAATACATCCAGTGAGCTGATACGTGCCATATCTCGCACGTCGCGCTGCACCAGTGTTTCGATGTAATCGCGATACCAAGTAACACGCCTGCGCGGTGATGGTCGAGCAAGCGCAGCGGGGTAGCCTCCGGCGGCAATCCGGTCTGCAAGCTCCTTCCCCAGCCTTGCCTGTTGTTTCGTCTTGAATCCGTCTCCGAACAATGCATCCAGAAAATCCGCCTGCTTTGCTGCCAGCTCAGATTGCGCGAGCGGATGCAGACGCAAAATCTCCATGCGCCCGGCCAGTGAGTCTGCCAACTTTGGTACCAACAGCACGTTTGCCGAACCAGTCAGAATGAACCGTCCCGGTCGCCGATCACGATCTACCGCCACTTTCAGTGCAGTAAACAATTCAGGAACCCGCTGTACCTCATCCAGAACCACCTTGTCCGGCAAATCTGCCACAAACCCCACCGGGTCAGCCAGCACGGATGCTCGCAACACATCATCGTCGAAACTGATATAGGCATAGCCAGCCGCATCGCCCACCGCACGGGCGAGCGTAGTCTTGCCGCATTGACGCGGGCCGTGAATCAGCACCACAGGCGTATCTTGCAGGGCCTCTGTAAGGTGAGGAAGTGAAAATCGGGGATAGAAAGTTGGATCAGTCATGCGGCCAAGTGTAATCTAATATATCGGCTAATTGAAATGTTTTGATACGTCCAAGCGAAATTAAAAGCAGTATCCGGTCAAAGGTCATGCCTCGCAATATCTACCGTCTGCTGCCTTGTTGGCGACACAAACATCCGCCAATTAGTCAGCCAGTTCAATATCTACAAACTTGTATTTATTTTTCGAGGTATGAACTGCTCGGACGATTACTGATCGATTAACCATTGGGCCAATCACGTCGTCAACAGCATCTTGAAGGCCCTCAATGTGCATGGGCACCCCCCCCACGACTACATCTAGCCAGTCTTTGTCCAAGTCAACAGCTCGTAAGGTTCCACGCAGTTCTTCTGTAACCACTTCTTCCTTCGTTGGAAGAGCGGATTTTTTGCGCAGTTGCTGATTGATGTTGCTTCGCGATTCCACGCCAAGCGCAATTGGTCTCGTCTCGCCAGAGGCTCGAAGCTCAATCTGATCGAAGGTCTTTCCCGTAGGTGCCAAATTTCGAACAAGCTTCAGGAATGTGCTACGGTAGGTCTCGTCCGGCACAAGCCTCTCAAGTTCAGCAGTGTTATCCCCCGACGACGCGCTCACGATTTCCAAAAAATGTTGAGCGATTCGTTCTGGCTCCATATCTTCCTTGAAGAAGTCTGTCTGAGCCGGTTTTTGGATTGCAACTGAAAACTGATAACTACCTGGTGCAGACTGAAACAGCCATGGGCGGCAAGACTCCTGTAATTCCTTCGTTGGCCGCCCCACTCTGCGATGAGAAACACCGTTCAAAAACTCAATAGTCCTATAGAACATCGATTGAATCGTCTGAACCTTGTCCACTATCAGATCAAGAGGAGCACCTCCCGTAACGACCTCACCGCCTTTTACGGAAACCATGACCTGCCCTGGAATAAATGTAACGCCAGCCTTCTTCTTGGAACCTTCTGTCCATATAGCTTGAACAAGATCCCGAAGATCAACACGCGCAAAATCTGGCATGTGTGAATCCGCCAGCATCAAATATGCAAGTTGCTCCGCGCGCTCATACACACCAGCCTTGAACCAGAGAGCCACAGCACTGACAGCAGTTATTCCTCGCGTCCTTACTTTGGATATGTCAATCTGCTCCAATGCTCTCTGTTCGACCTCAGCAGCTTGTCTGTATAGGCCGACGGCCTGCTCTGTATTGTGTGCCCTCAATGCCAACTGAGCTTCAATGGCAAGTTTCTCGCTTTCGGTATGGAGTTCTGCCCAAGTCATTTTTCGTCGCTCACTCTCTGGATCGCGATGGCCCTCTCCTTGAATCCAACAACAGATGCAATCGCAGGCAGGTTGCTTGCGCCACGTCTCGTTTGCTCAATTTTTTTCCGCAGGCGCGCATCCACTACAGACTGCCCACCAACATCAACGCCCGAAACTTCCAATCTAAAGCAATTCTCCAAATCACCAGGTTCGGTGCCAATTGGTGCAACGTACCAATCCGCGCCTGTAAGCGTCTCTGCGCGGCGAACAGCAACTAAGTTCTCCTCGACCTCTACTGCGGCCAAACTAACTCCGTATGCGCCGCTTTCGGTGGTGTCGATGTCATTAGCCCAAGCGTTTAATACGCGTACGTCCGGTTTGATAAACTCAACTGACTGTGTACTGGCATCACCATTGCACACAACTTTCATGTCTACAGGAGAAGCATGATGTCGGCTCAAACAAACCGAAGCGGCTTCAAGAAATGTACCGCCTATTGAGGCCGTCAGACCCGTATGTCGCTCATGCAGTGCATCTAGTCGAAGCTTGGGTTTGGCTGGTACATTCATATTGAAGCTCCTGTCAAAAAACCATCTCGGCATTCTTAACACCGTGGTTGATGCTTGAGTCCCACTCTATCGGCGATAGGTGTGCACAATGCGAACGTCCATTATTTTCCCAAGAGAATTCTGGCGTTAACATCTGCCTTTTTAAGTCCAGGCGGGGTTGGTTTAAAATCTGCAGAATCCTTCTGCAGTCCATATCCCTGACGTTGATGGTCTCGCAAGGCTTTTAAATCCAAAGTCATTGTAAGGAACGTCAAGTTATCCCCCCCCTTTATTCGAAGCGGATTCATCTTCTCTGACTTTGAAGGATTGACAACTCTCGAATCCCCATACTGCGATCCGTTAACTTGAATGACATAGCAATGTAGGTCGCGTGCAGCAGACTCAACAATATTGGAAAAGTAGTGCACGTCTCTATTGAATTCAGTGCCCACAACAAAATCAACCTTACCCTTGAACAAGCTTCGATCTTCAATACTTGCCAACTCATAACAGTTGTAAATGGCAAAGCTTGCGCCACGCCATTGAATGAGTTGGTACTTGTCCTTGGCGGGTGGAATTGCCAGCCCCTCATTTGTCAAAATAAAATCTTCTTCTGGAGAATATAGCCGCTTGAGCCGCCTAACTGGCATGCAAGCCCAATGATTATTACCTGCTTGGTAAGGTAATGCAGCCAGAACTTCGTTGTAAGCAATTCCACCAGACACACGATGCTCTAGGCCACAAATAACGCCAACCCGGTGTTTCCGTGCCCAAGCTACAAGCATAGATTCCCACGCATGTGGAATGCTCACTTCAGGAAAGACTAGCAAATCAATTTTTTCACCAGCGGCATTTTTCCACTTAGAAATTTCGTTTAACAAATTGGCTACCGGTTTAAGCCGTTTCCGGCTCAAATCTGGTTTCCCAAGATAGCTGTCCTGAATGTTGCCATCCCACACTGGAATATTCGCTAGTGCGACTTGGATTTTCTCGTGTAAATCAGGCTTTTCCAATCCAATCTTAACTACGTCAAATTTAGGCATCGTTATCAATCTCCGAGTCCTTTGCTGGCGTCCATTCGACTCCGTCAACAACACACCGGTTAGCAAATTCATAAATGTCAGTCGCCCATTGGTATGGAGTCATTTTATTTAGGAGAACATCCCGACTGGATGCGAGAAGCAGACATTCGTCGAAGTTGATATACCTTGGTGTAAGCTCAAGTTTCCGTCTGTCTATATGAACCTTTCGGGCAACAGTTCGAGTCGTCAAAGGCCCCGTAAACTTCGTGTAATTGAGAAGAGGTTTGCGAACAAAATGGTGTCGAATTAGATTCGAATTTCTGAGCACCTCTATATCGTATCCAGGAATGATCTCTGCAAATCCCCAATCATCTTCACACAGTGCCTGAGCCATTGCTTTCGATAATTTGAGATGATGTTTCAAGTCTTCGACTAAACGATTTGTGACCACATCATTCGCGCAGCGAACACGCTTCATTTCCGCCTGCAAATGCTTGTCGAATGCATTAGCTGCCTTGGGATCATCAGAAAT
>JANYHX010000260.1 GCA_025362155.1 Gallionella sp.
AACATCATTAAGTGAGGAGGTAATTTATTGCGCCCATTGGCATTGGGCGCAATATCTCGCCTTCAATCATGCCTAAACGTATTAATTACGATCCCGCCCGGCTGGATCGAGTAATTGCTGAAGCGCGGCGGCATAGCAACGAGCGCGAAGCAACTTATCGCGAGCGGGCGCTCAAATTATTTCCATGGATTTGCGGACGATGTGGCCGCGAGTTTGCTGGTGAGCGTTTGCGCGAACTCACGGTACACCACAAAGATCATAACCACGACAATAATCCACCGGATGGCAGCAATTGGGAATTGCTCTGCTTGTATTGCCACGACAACGAGCATATGCGTTTTCTGGAAGAACAGACTCGTCCGGGAAATCGCGACAACCAGTCAACCGCAGCAACTCATAATCCATTCGCCGATCTGCAAGCGCTGCTGAAAAAGAAGAATTGAATTCACCACTCGTCTATCGGCCGCTTGATTACACTATGTTCCAGCTCCCGTCAAAAAGTGGCGCAAAAAAACAGGGGGACCGAAGCCTTCCCCCTGTTGGTTACGCCATCTACGCCACAGGGATTCGATATTAGAAAGCCGCCCACAAGTTAAACGTGGTCAGGTTGTTACCCTTGCCGCCGACGATCATGGCATTCTCACCCGCGTTATACAAGCTGCCGCTGTACTTGGAGTAAGTAAGCTCTGCCCTGACGTTCAGTGCCAGCGCATAAGTCACGCCGACCAGAATCGCGTTGTCTGTCATGTTAGTTTTGGCAAGGTTGACAGTGGAAGACTGCCCGCTGGATGCACGACGGATACCAAACTGCAGCGTTGCCTTGTTTGGAATAACGCCGAGTTCCGCAGCGATGTTGAACGATCTTTTACTTTCGTTGACGGCATTAGTGAGATCATTGTTAAACATGTTCTGCATTGCGCCACCACCCGGTTCGCCCGGTGCAACCGCATAAGAAGCAATAAGCGTCAACGGCAGGCCACTGACCTCCCCCATCATCTGAGCGTCGATCGCAGTAGCTTCTGTCTCAAGCCTGCCATCTGGGGATATGCCAGCATTAGCGCATGTTCCTAAACCACCACCTGATATTGGTGTCCACGTACCGGAACAAGCTGCTTGGGTAGTAATAGTCGTCCCTGCCAATGCCGCTGCGCTGGTGCTGGACCCGCGCCAGAACTGCGCGCCGGCAGCGAAATCGAAGCCCGGAATCAGGTTGCCAGGCGTGGCTGCGATACGAAGATAAGTGGAAGTCGGGCTGCCATTACCACTGGTCATTTCGTTTGGGCTCCACTTGGCGAAGTTGATGAAGCCCATGTCGCTGCTTACGACCAAAGCCGCACCGGACGCAGCCGTAGCAGTTCCGATGTACTGTTGAGCGGAGATGGCAGTCATGTCTTGCTGGTTGAACAAGTGCACTGCAACCGCACCAGTGTTCATCACTTCAAAGCTGTGTGCAACGCCCAGGCCGTTCGTGGTGAATGGCACTACGCCGACTTTAGCTGAACCCACGTCATATATCATGGGTATCTTGATTGAGGCCAAACCGGCTGGCGCAGGATACATACCCAATTCACCCACGAAGCCAATGTTCTCAGCGATGCGCCCACCCAAGAAAAGGCTGGCTTGTGTTAAATCAATCGCACCGTTGTTGGTATTTTTGGTTGTTGGGGTAGTGCCCGTTGTATCACCGTTCGTTTTTTGATACTGCATGTTCGTGACAACGGCGAGGTTCAAGGTGCTAGGTATGGACAGCCCATCGCCCTCGATCTTTTCCTGTACGCCGATTATCGTATAGCCACTTTGCTTGAAGGCACGTCCGAAGCTGTTCAGGACGGGGAAGTGCTGGTAATGGCAAGCGTTGCAGGCCATGCCGACTTGGCGCGCGAACGCTGGAATCGCGTGTGCTTGAGGCGCCCAAAGTGCAGCGGACATGAGTGCATAAGTTGCAAAAAGTATTTTTTTGAATTGCATGACTAGCTCCCTTAATTGTGAGAATGCTGGAGTTTATACTGACTGTATATGCAACGGCAAATAATAAATGGGTTGAGCCAATTCCATATCTATATTGCCATCATATTTTTTTAAGATTTTAGTAAAATAATTTTTGTACAATGCCCTACGAAAATTAAATTCTTAAAAAATAAGAATAAAGCTAACTTTCAACCGGGGGATACTACCGGGCTACCGTTCCCTTGACTCGAAATTGCATAAAGGAATTTTGCAGATATATTGAAGAGTGATGATCGCTAGGTGTTATCGCCAGACCGATAGTTGGATTT
>JANYHX010000266.1 GCA_025362155.1 Gallionella sp.
AGGTGCTCGCCCTCAAGAATGGGGGAATGCGGTAAATCTGAAAGATTGCTGCAAACAGGGGAAGCGTAACCACTTCGATGCCGAAATTCGAGCATCAAATGTCATTGCGCTCCGTTTCAAAAATAGTTTTGCAAGAAGCTCTATGTAGCGCCAAATGGGGTCGTTCATGGTTGTAGCTATGGATAGACACCTTGATCATTAGGAATAAATTAGAATAAGGTAAACAGGTTGAGAGTGATAGTTTCGCTGCCCAGTGCATTTTGGTGGGCCGTATCCCAGTAATCACCGCTGGCCCTAGTCAGGGAGAATGATGCCAACATGTTCTGCGCCAGCTTGTAGGTAGCAACTAACATGATGGCGTTATCACTGGCATTGCCGCTCCCTCCGACCACAACTCCGCTTTTGCCTAAACGAAGGGCTGCGCCCACAGTAATTTTTTCCGGAACGATGCCTACTTCTCCAGAAATATTTAAGGCGCTCTTGGTAGCTGTACCGTAAATTGCAGTCACTGTCGTAGGAGTATCGTAAATCGTAGTGGCAGGAGATACAGCCGCTGCGGGGTCTTTATTGTAGGTGTTAGTGCCACCCGGAGCGGTGGCATAGCTGGCGTAAAAACCCACCGGCAATCCAGCTATGGTTCCCTGCATCTGCCCATCAATCGCGGTTGCCCGGGTATCAGCATAGATATAGTTTCCACTTCCGAATGCAGCTGAGTTTCCCCTCCATAGCTGAATACCTGCGCCTGCATCCCAACCTTCCCAATCAAACAAACCCGCAACTCGAATATAGGTTGAACCCAGGACGGCCAAGGTCCCGCTTGCTATACCGGTCTGGTCGTATTTGGTCAGGTTGATGAAACCGATGGGGTTGTAAGCCACAAATGCCAACCCTGTTGCCGAACCATTGGTACCGATGTATTGCTGCGCGGAAAGCACACCGCTGTGCGCACCATTCAGGCCGCGCGTGCCATTCATCAGGTGTACAGCATTGGCTCCGGTATTCAGCACTTCAAAGCCATAGGATGCGCCTTGAAGATTCGTCGTGAATGGGATGACCCCGGCCCGCGTGCCTTCTGGAATATTTTTTAACTGGGGAGGGGACACATCGAACAGAATCGGCAACTTCGCGGAGCCAAACGCCGCAGTCGTATTCGCCCCCCCCATAGAAGAATTTCCGGTGCCAAAATCAGCCAGGAAGCCGGCGTTTTCGCTTACCCTTCCGCCAAAGAACAGCGACAGTTTGCCACGGGTGCCCGGTACATAAAAGGCACCATCGCCGGTTGTTTTTTTGGGGGAAGTACCTCCGGCCTGGTTGGATTTTTCGTAACCGACGGAAGTCAGTACTGCCATGTTAAGCGTATTGGGGATGGTCAAACCTTCCCCCTCCACTTTTCCTTCCATACCCATCATGGTGTAGCCGGACGACTTAAATGCGCGACCGAAACCATTCAACATGGGGAAATGCTGAAAGTGGCAGGCGGAACAGACCATGCCAGTTTGACGAGCGAATAAAGGTAGCGCGGATACTTCTGATGAAAAAATTACCGCTGTGAGCATGCCGGCCAGAACGAAAATAATTTTTTTCATGGTTTTTTCCGAATAGTTAAAAAGTAGAGAACTCTATTTTAGGCAGACCGAATTCTACCCTGAATAATTTATGCATACTAATTCAATAAGACCCAACTCAAAATGGCGGCTCGCATATCAAATTCAGTAACATTCCACTGGACGGATGAACAAAGCTCAATACCCGCTCATGCAGCATAAGTCGGCCTGTTGCTATGTTGGTGGCTGCACCATACAGGACATCACCCAGAATCGGGTGTCCAATAGCTGCCATATGCACACGCAACTGGTGGGTGCGGCCGGTTACCGGTTCCAGTTCAACGCGGCTGGCAACAAAGTCTGATTCGTCCTGATGATTTTCCAACAAACGGTAGCGTGTCAGCGCAGGCTTTCCTGAAGTGAAGTCTACTTTTTGGCGCGGGCGATTCGGCCAGTCGGCCCCCAGCGGTAGGTTAACCTCGCCATCCGTGATTTTCATTTGTCCCGCCAGCAGCGCAATATAACTTTTATGTACCTTACGTTCTCTGAACAAACGAGAAATCAGCCTATGCATATTTTCTCCCCGCGCAAACAGCAGCAGGCCGGAGGTGCTCATATCCAGGCGGTGTACGCTAAAAGCATCGGGAAATTCATTCTGCACCCGGGTCGTCATGCTGTCCATTTTATCCGTGCCGCGCCCCGGCACCGAAAGCAAACCGGCAGGCTTGTTCACGATCAGGAGAGAGTCGTCGCAATAAATTAGATCGAGACCGCAATCCCGTGGCGGATCGTAAAGGGTGGGAGACACAGCATTTGTCTGGGAGGAAATCATAGGAAATAGGGAGCGCAGTTAAATGATTGTCTGCATACAATTCGAGGATATATTTTGCATCAATACAAAATTAAAACTTGCATCCGCGATGCACCGCCACTACGCCAGCAGTCAAATTAAAGTATTCCACTTTTTCCAGCCCCGCCATTTCCATCATCTGCTTCAGTTCTTCCTGTCCCGGATGCATGCGGATGGATTCGGCGAGATAACGATAGCTATCGGCATCCTTGGCGATGAATTGCCCAATTTTTGGCAACAGCTTGAGTGAATAAACGTCGAAAATTTTTTCCAGTGGCTTGGCAATTTTTGAAAATTCCAGCACGATCAATCGGCCGCCCGGCTTGAGCACTCGGCACATATCGCGCAAGGCAGCGTCTTTGTGGGTGGCATTGCGCAGGCCAAAAGCGATGCTGACACAGTCAAAATAATTGTCGGGAAAGGGCAAATGCTCTGCATCACATTGCGTCACCGGCGTGGTGTAACCTTCATCAATCAGGCGGTCGCGCCCTACCCGCAGCATGGCATTGTTGATATCGGTGAGCACTACTTGCCCGTTGCTGCCGACTTTCTTCAGAAACAGTCGTGATAAATCGGCCGAGCCTCCCGCCACATCCAGCACGCGCTGTCCCTCGCGCACGCCGCTGACGCTGACCGCAAAACGTTTCCATACGCGGTGCAGGCCTGCGGACATAACGTCGTTCATCAAATCATATTTGTCAGCGACTGACGTGAATACACCCGCAACGCGTCGCGCCTTGTCTTGTTCAGGTACGGCTTCAAAACCAAAATGAGTCGTTTTATCCAAGCCTTTATGTAGGGTTCTATTCATGGCCCGCTCCTGAACCACATGATTTTCCCCCAGGCATTTTGACACTCTTCTCTGCCCCGCCAGAATGACGGCTTGCGCCTGATACTTCGATTCGTTGCAAATATTCCTGCCACAGCGCCTCCTGATGGTCACCCAAATGACGAATAAATTCCCACGTATATAGGCCAGTGTCGTGGCCGTCGTCAAACACGATTTTCATCGCATAGCTGCCCACCGGCTCTACGCCAAGCACATTCACATCTTGCTTGCCGGTTTGCAGTACCTCCTGTCCTGGTCCATGGCCGCGCACTTCCGCAGAAGGCGAATGCACACGCAAAAATTCATAAGGCAGACGATAACATGCACCATCCGCAAAGGCGATTTCAAGTTGCCTGGATTTCTGGTGCAAGGTGATTTCAGTAGGTTGCTCTATCATGGCTTATAGGGAACGAATCTTGTTCAATAATGCGGTAGTAGAACGTTCGTGCAAAAACGGGATGCTGTGCACCGTCCCGCCCCAGCCTTGTACTTCAGGCGCGCCTACGATATTAGCAATTTGCCAGTCGCCCCCTTTGACCAACACATTGGGACGACAAGAAAGTATCAAGTTCAGCGGCGTATCTTCGTCAAACTTTATTACCAGGCTGACCGATTCCAGCGCCGCCAGTACCATCATGCGATCTAGTTCGGTATTGATCGGCCGGTCAGCGCCTTTGCCCTGTCGTCGCACCGAGGCATCGCTGTTCACGCCCACAATAAGCGCTGCCCCCAGTTCGCGGGCTTGAGCGAGATAGGTGACATGGCCGGGATGCAGCACGTCGAAGCAGCCGTTGGTAAACACGACAGGTTGCGGCAATGTGGTTAACGCTGCAGCAAGTTTGCCGGGAGTACATATTTTGCGTTCGAATGCGGGGGCGGAATACATTTATTTGAGAGAGAGCCTTTGAAATTGAAAAGGCGACCGCGTTATTCGCCCAACAGCAAATAATCAATGATGTCGCACAGGCAATGCAAAGTTAGCAAATGAACTTCCTGAATGCGTGCGGTGCTTTGTGCATCCACGCAAATCAATATATCGTCAGCACTCAGCGCACGCGCCATCTCGCCACCATCGCGTCCGGTCAGCGCAACTACGCGCATATTGCGTTCGTGAGCAGCGTGTATGGCGGCCACCACATTGGGCGAATTGCCGCTGGTAGAAATCGCCAGCAGGCAGTCGCCCGGCAAGCCCAGCGCACGCACCTGCTTGGAAAAAATCTGGTTGTAATCGTAATCGTTGGCGATCGAAGTCAATACCGAGGTGTCGGTCGTCAATGCAATACAAGCCAGACCGGGACGTTCCTTTTCAAATCGATTCAGTAATTCTGCGGCAAAATGTTGCGCATCGGCCGCCGAACCGCCATTCCCGCAGCACAGAATTTTGCCGTCGTTGGTGACGCAGTCGAAAAATATTTGCGCGCCATTGGCAATGGGTTGTGCCAGTCCATCCTTCACTTTCAGCTTTATTTCCGCGCTGTCTTTGAAGTGTTTGATGATGCGTTTGTTGATATCCATGTTGGTCGTTGCGTATTTGATGAGCGCGAATATTAACCTAGAAAAAGCCCTTATTCCATTTCACAATCACGATTAAAGGAGTCTCTAAAAATTCAGAGTTCGCCCAAATGCAAGGCGCGGAAAAAATTTCGCTGCGCCGCATATGATTTATATGTAAGCAAGAAATTTTTTATGCAACGCAGCAGTTGGGATGAAATGTTGATTTTTAGAGGCTCCTTCAAGCATCGAACGCATTTTTCAGCCACTGCATCTCTTCACCCTTGGTCCCCCTCATCAGCACAACATCAAAACGGCAGGGCGGGGTACGCGCGAGACTGGCCAGATATTGTTGCGCGGTATTGATAATGCGTTGTTGCTTGCGTGTATCGATGCTGGCGGCCGCTCCGCCAAAATCGGCATTGCGCCGCAAGCGTACTTCGATAAACACCAAAGTAGTTCCGTCCCGCATGATTAAATCAATTTCGCCAAAACGGCCGCGATAGTTCTGCACAATTAACTTCAAACCCTGTTGCTGTAAATACTGCGCAGCCAGTTGTTCGGCCTGCGCGCCATGCTGAATCATGGCGGGTTGGCAGGAAATACTTGGGGTGCAGGGACGGCTGGTGTATCGGGCAATTGAGCATGCCCCTGTGCAAACACAGCCGGAATGGCCAGGTGCTGGAAATTGTGACCACTCAGCTGGATCTGTCCACTCACACCGTCCAACGGCAATGCATTATTAATTTGATTGGCCAGCATTAATTGTATCAGCCGGAATGAGTCTATCCCCAGCGCATACAGCCGCTCGCGATCTGCCGGAAGCGGCGGGTTGGCGCGCGGATAAATCATCACAGCAGGATGATCGGGCTGTAACAACCACGGCATATCGACAAAGCGGATGCCATTCAAGTCGTAATTTGTCAGTGTGTTGTCATTGCCGACAAAAATTTGCGAGGTAGCGTAAATGGGTAATGTATTTGGCAGATAAGGCCGGATCAACCGCGCTTTTTCCGCATCGGCAGCGAGAAACACCATCGTATCGGTAATGTCCGCGATATCCGCGAATGCGGCTGGATCGTCGTTGTATTCGATCTCGCGCAATATCCCCCGACCATGAGCCACGCCATTGGATATGCCTGATTCCGGTCCGGTCCACTCTTCCTCAAAAGCCGATTGCAAACGCTGCGAAATTTGCGTGCGGGTAGTAATAATAATGGTCTGATGCAAACCATGCTGCTTTCCCAATTGCGCGACTTGCCGCGCTTCTGCTTCCAGGGCCATGCCGAAAAAATACAACTGGGGAGCAAATTGACCTTCCACAATATTTAATGCCAAGGTGGGCACTGGAATATCTTTTTCGGCTGCCACTGCGCTGACGCCATTGCGTGTCAGCGGCCCCACTACAGCAACCGCGCCGTTGGCAATAGCCTGGCGATAAGCGGTAATGACGTTGCCATTTTCGTCAAAATCACTGTATACCTTGATGGGCAGCGTTTGGCTTTTATAATTGGCCGCCGCCATAAATCCCTGCTGCACTGCGTCAGCGGCCGGACCAAAGACTGCTGATTGCAAGGGCAGCAATAGCGCGATATGCGGAAAAGGTTTTCCAGTGGGCAGCACAGGAAGCATGGGCTTGGTTGCTGCCGGGGCGCTTGCCAAGGGTATTTCGACAATGATTGCGGGCGGCGTTATCGCGGCGCTTTCAATCGGAGCGGGCTTCTCAACCTGTGAAGGTAGCGGAACGGTTTTCCCTTTTTCTTGGTCAGCCATAGTCTTTTTAGCAGTGGTCTCAGGCGGTGTGGCACTACTACAAGCGTATAGTGCGAACAAACTTGAGAAACAAATTAATAGCCAAACGAATGGCCGAACAAAAGATATGGGGAGCACACGTTGCATAACGAACATCCGCAAAAGTTGGAAGCCGCATTATATGTAGTTGCCACTCCGATAGGAAATTTGCGTGACATTACCCTGCGCGCGCTCGACGTGCTGGCGGCCGCAGATGTAGTGGCAGCAGAGGATACGCGTAATACTGCCCATTTATTGTCGCATCATGGCATCAATGCGAATCGCTTGATTGCGGTACATCAACATAACGAGCGCGGCGCGGCGGAAAAAATCATCGCGCTATTGCAAGCCGGGCAAAGCGTAGCCTTTGTCAGTGACGCAGGGACTCCTGCTGTAAGTGATCCCGGCGCATTGTTGGTGCAAGCAGTGCGCGCGGCAAGCTTGCGAGTCATCCCGATTCCCGGAGCAAGCGCGGCGATAGCGGCCTTATCTGCGGCAGGCTTGAATGAGCCGCATTTTTTATTCTACGGTTTTTTGCCGAACAAATCCGGCGCGCGGCGTACTGTGCTGCAATCATTAACCAGTCACCCTTACACGTTGGTGTTTTACGAAGCGCCGCATCGCATTGTCGAATGCGTGACCGACTTGTGCGCTGTGTTCGGCGGAGAACGGCAAATCGTTTTGGCGCGCGAAATCACCAAGTTGTTCGAGACGATACATGTTTGTGATTTACGCAATGCCGAAGCATGGCTGCAATCCGACAGCAACCAGCAACGCGGTGAATTTGTTGTGCTGGTATCTGGCGCAATAACACAGGCGGGTTTAGCGGTCGAAACGTTAAACATGCTATCTCTGCTGCTCGAAGAATTACCCCTCAAACAAGCGGTGCAACTCGCCGCAAAAATCAGCGGAGCCCACCGTAACGAATTGTATCAACATGCGCTGACACTTAAAGAAATCAAACCATAAACTGCAACTTCTAACCCCTCATACCTTCCAAACCCGTGTATTTGAGCAACTCGAATTTCTCGTAATTGGGATGAATATTCTCAAACACGAGAGCTAACACTCTGGAAGCAAATAGATATTTACGATAAAACACATAGGTTGTATATTGACACAACCTTACCCATTATTTAACTGAGTTCTAAGTCACAATCCATGCAAAAATTCATTGGTATGAAAATTTTATCAAGCGCGCATAGCAGTGTTTTGCGGGAGCTGTCTTGAGCATAATAAAAAAATTTATCTCCTCCAGGCGACACGGAATGAGGGTTGATACTGTCGCTGGTCTCCCGGTATTTCCTCGCCTATTGAAAACCATTAAATTTTTAAAGCACCATGCAGTCCATGCATTCATAATTCTCATCTGGACTATGGCAACTTCGGCGTTGGCTTCAGGTGGTTATCTATATGGAACTGTCGGCGAAGTGTCCTTGAGTATCGGCAAAAACGCAATGCGTACAGCGGTAAAAAACGATATGGTTCCTTCCGATTCAGTCGTCAATACCGGCGACAAGAGTTATGCCGTATTGAAATTTGAAGATGGCCAAGTGGTCGCCATGAAAGCAAATACTACCTTCCAGATCAAAAAGTATAGCTACGATCCACAGCACCCTGAGAAAAGCAATGTTATTTTCTCCAAACTCACAGGTGGGATGCGTTTCATTTCAAGCTTAATCGGCCAGCGCAATGCTGAAGCATTCCGGCTTGAAACCACAAACGCAACCATTGGCGTTCGCGGAACGGACTTCATGGTTGTTACCCTTAATGACACCCTTTACAGCCGAATATTATCCGGCAGCATTAGCGTAACCAATGGAGCCGGTATAGTCGAATTTACCGCTGGCCAAACTATTCTGGTGGCATCCCCCAACACGTTACCGTCCGTGATTCCAGCAACAGCCCTGCCAGCAGGTATCTTCAACCAGCTTGAGGCTATTCCGACCCCGCCGACCACGCCTGCGCTTATACCATTGACAGACGAAATGCCAACGGCTCCCACCCCCAGCGCAACAACAATCAGTATAACGGGTGCAGGCGCTACCTATACCGGAGCTGAAGGTCCATGCGACTTTTGCACGGGACGTACTAACACTGTAGCGACCCATACCAAACCCCGTGCAGATAGTGCTTCTGGGAAGCCTGTCACTGGGGAGACCTATCTTTTCGGCAAGCACAATCTAACCCCGTCGGGTGCGAATACTGGCGAAATTTGTGCATTTTGTCATACCCCGCAGGGGGCAGAAACCAATGTTTCACCACCGTTATGGAATCGTAGTGCTTCACCTGTAAGCGACTATCGGGCCTATTCATCGCTCGGAAGCGCGTCCGCTGAGGCGACAGGTTCTGTGTCGTTGTCCTGTCTCTCGTGTCATGATGGTACCCAGGCACCCAATGTTGTCATTAACACGCCAAACAATAACCTGGATCTTCCGCCGGGGGAGCAAATAAATATCGGCAACGCATTGAAAAACCACCATCCGGTCGGTATGCCCTACGGTGGAGGCGGACAAAATCAGTATGCGCCCGATGTTCCTGCAGACCCGATCCCTGCCTATTCCAAACTGGAAGAATTCAACCGGTATACCTCGGTGGGTAATAAGTTCATCTACTTTAATCGGCGCGGCCTCGTCAATAGTAACGATGACGCGGCTTTCAATGATGTAGGCACATTCAGCAAGGTCGGCAAATTCGCAAAGGAAGATTTCAATAAAAGCACATACAGCGGCAATGGGAGTAGCACCGTGTGGTGGATAGACACCCCTAATTCCAAAAAAGGAAGGCAGAAAACCGATCTGTATCTTTTCACGCGCACCGATACAATCGACTCCATACCCAGCGAATCCACGGTAAACCAGCCCTATGTTGAATGCGCAACCTGCCATGATCCGCATAGCGTTAACCCAACTTTTCTGCGCCTGCCAGGTGGCAATGCTCGTAGCCAGATATGCCTGACGTGTCACAACAAGTAGTCCCAACTTTTTCGAACGATTAATTTAATCAGGCGGTGCTGACACAGCCAATATGCACAATCGGCTCTTTGGTAAATTTTCGCAATACTTTCACCCACGTCTGATCGACGCACTGCAGGGCTACGATAAAGCGCGCTTCTCCACCGATGTCACGGCAGGCATTACCGTCGGCGTGATCGCCCTGCCGCTGGCCATTGCCTTTGCGATTGCCTCCGGCGCAAAACCGGAAGCAGGCATCTTCACTGCAATCATCGCCGGATTCATTATCTCCGCGCTGGGCGGCTCGCGCGTGCAGATCGGCGGTCCGACCGGCGCGTTCATCGTCATCGTATACGGCATCATCGCCCAGTATGGCTATGCCAACCTGCTGATCTGCACGCTGATGGCGGGGGTAATACTGGTGGCGATGGGGCTGACGCGTATGGGCAACTTGATCAAGTTTTTTCCGCGTCCGTTGATTATCGGTTTCACCAATGGCATTGCGGTACTTATTATCCTGAGCCAGATCAAAGAGTTTTTCGGTTTGCAGATCGAGATGATGCCTGCCGATTTCATACCTAAATTGCAAGCCATCTACCACGCGGCTTCCACGGTGGATGTCAGCACCTTGCTAGTGGCTGTCGGCTCGGCGCTACTCATCTGGTTCTACCCGAAATCCTGGGCACAAAAGCTGCCCTCACCCATCGTCGCACTGGTTCTTGGCACGACCATCGTCGCGTTTTTCAATCTTCCAGTTGAGACCATCGGCACACGCTTCGGCGGCATTCCGCAAGGCTTGCCAAGCTTTGCCCCGCCGGAATTTACTTTTGCCACATTGCGCCATCTCATCGCACCGGCGATGACCATCGCACTGCTAGGCGCGATCGAATCGCTGCTCTCGGCGGCGGTAGCGGACGGCATGATCGATGACAAACATGACCCGAATCAGGAACTCATCGCGCAGGGCATCGCCAACATCGTCACGCCATTCTTCGGCGGCCTCCCCGCAACCGGCGCGATCGCGCGCACCGCGACCAACGTGCGCGCAGGCGCCACCAGCCCGATTTCCGGCATCGTGCATGCGCTCACTTTGTTCATCATCGTACTAGTGGCCGCGCCGCTTGCAAAGAATATCCCGCTCGCCACGCTATCTGCCATTCTGTTGATCGTGGCCATCAACATGGGCGAGTGGGAAGGCTTCCTTACCCTGAAAAAATATCCGCTCAGCGACAGCGCGGTGCTGGTCGTGACCTTTTTGCTCACGGTGATTTTCGATCTCACTTTGGCGGTGGAAGTCGGCATGTTCATTGCAATCTTCTCCTTCATCCGGCGCATCACAGCGCTCACCAACGTCAGCCTCTCGGAACACTCGCCCATGCCCGACGATAGCGAGGCTACGCTAGCGCGCAAAGCTGTCCCCAAAGGCGTAGTGATCTACCGCGTGTTTGGCGCGCTGTTCTTCGGCGCAGCGGACAAACTGGAAACCATCTTGCAGCAAAGCAACATCGAACCGGACGTGCTGATCCTCAAGATGCACGCGGTAATCAGCATGGACAGCAGTGCGCTGCACACACTCGAACATCTGTATGGCAAACTGCGCAAGCACGACAAACACCTCATCCTGTGCGGCCCACATACGCAGCCGTATTTTCTGATGCAGCAGGCAGGATTCTTCGCAATGATGGGCAAGGAGAATGTGGTGGCGAATCTGGATGACGCGTTGCAACGTGCGAGGGAATTGCTGGAATAACAGACGGTATCGGCTGATGATGTGACCTCACGATTGGCGGCTTCATGCCATTTACTGCTCAAAGTATGTAATCCATTGGGTATATGGAATGTTATATATAGGTTTGTCATTGTCCGAAATTCTCTGATAAATCACTCAGTGAGCTGGCGCGGTTTTATTGACGTACTTACCTTGTCACTGCTACCATCTACACCACTTACATATCTGTCACAAGATAACTTCTACGATTGCCGGACTTATTGACTTGTCAATAAAATATCGCGCGGTAATTATTACAGAATGGTAAGCCTCAGGCCAGGAAGAACCGACCCATGCAGTTGCGGGAGCGGGAAAAAATACAAGCACTGTTGCGAAGGGAAAGTCATGTCGCGCAGCCCGATGCCCTCATCCGTTGAAATCAACTCCCTTATTGCCCTGTATAACGCGGGCCGCTATGCGGAACTGGAAAGCCGGTTGCGGGTGCTGGTGTATCAGCATCCAGACTGTGACTTTGGCTGGAAGTTGCTGGGCGGCACACTCCAGATGCAGGGCAAGGACGCGCTGCCTGCCTTCCAAAAAACAGCGGAACTCATGCCCGATGATGCCGAGGCACACTACAACCTCGGTATCGTCTTGAAAAGCGCAGGCCGATTAGATGACGCCCTGACCAGCTACCGCCGCGCGCTGAAAATCAAACCCGATTATGCCGAAGCGCACAGCAACTTGGGCAATGTACTGAAAGACTTGGGCCGACTAGGTGACGCCCTGAGCAGCTACCGCCGCGCTTTAGAAATCAGACCAAATTCCGCAGAGGCGCATAACAGCTTGGGTACCGCACTCAAGGATCTCAAGCAACTCGATGACGCAGTGGTCAGCTATCGCCAGGCACTGGCGATCAAGCCCGATTACGCGGATGCATTTTATAATTTGGGTAATGCCTTGAAAGAACTTGGACAACTTGATGAAGCGGTAAAAAATTATCGCCAAGCGATAAAGATCAAGCCCGACCTCGCCGATGCTCACAACAATCTTGGTGCTGCCTTACATGAACTGGAGCAATTTGACGAGGCGGTAGCAAGTTACCGCAGGGTGATCGAACTAAACTCCGGATTTGCCGAAGCGCACAACAATCTGGGGGCGGCCCTCAAAGGTCTGGGGCAACTTGATATTGCCTTGACCAGCTACCGAAAAGCAATAGAACTCAATCCCAATTACGCGGAGGCTCACAATAATTTGGGGAGCGCCCTAAAAGACCTTGGGGAACTCAGTGCTGCCGAAGCAAGCTACCGCCGCTCGCTGGAGATCAAACCCGATTTCGCTGAGGCACATTTCAACCTGGGCGACATACTGAGAAGCTTCGGCCAACTTGACGATGCAGAAGCAAGCTACCACCGGGCAGTGGAAATCAAACCTGATTATGCCAGCGCGCTCATCAATCTTGGCAATATATACAAAGATACTGGCCGACTTGATGAAGCCATTGCATATTATCGTCGCGCTGTGCCGTTTGATGAGAACGATACTAAAGCTTATAGAAATCTTCTCTATACACTCTATTTCCATCCGAACTTCGACGATAAAATGATATTGACCGAAGTGAAAGAATTTGCATCCACACTCAACCTGACACCACTCTCAGTCAGCTTCCCTACTACCAGTAATAATATGTCGCAACGGCGCTTGCGTATTGGTTATGTTTCACCCGACTTCAGGAACCATTGTCAGTCTTTTTTTACCATTCCGCTTCTGTCCAATCATGACCATGCCCAATTTGAAATCTATTGCTATGCTGAATTGGCTGAGCCAGACCATATCAGTAAACGTTTGCGCACTTACTGTGATGCGTGGCGGAATACTCATCCAAAAAGTGACCAACAAGTTGCGGATATGATTGCCAAAGATGGCATAGATATCCTAATCGATCTCACTATGCATATGGCCAAAGGACGCCCCAGGTTATTTGCACTCAAGCCTGCCCCCGTGCAAATTGCCTGGTTGGCTTACCCAGGAACTACCGGCCTTCCTGCAATAGGATATCGCCTTACCGATCCTTGGCTAGACCCCCCCGGGATTGGCGACGACCATTACACGGAGATATCGATTCGACTGCCTGATACATTTTGGTGTTATGACCCTCTTCAGTCTGACTTATACCCCAATACCTTGCCAGCGCTGACGGCAGGCTATGTCACCTTTGGTTGCCTCAATAATTTCTGCAAAGTCTCTGACGATACGCTATGTCGCTGGGGAGAAGTCATGTCACGGGTGCCATCGTCACGGCTGATCTTGTTAGCACCTGCCGGCAGACACCGCCAAAGAATATTCGATATCCTGGGCCGATATGATATTGCTGCCGAACGAATCGAAATCGTAGAACTACAGCCACGATTTCAATACCTGCAAACATATCATCGCACTGATATCTGCCTCGACACCTTACCTTACAACGGCCATACTACAAGCCTTGACGCCTTTTGGATGGGTGTGCCCGTAGTGAGCCAGGTGGGTCATACCGTTGCAGGAAGGGCGGGCTGGAGTCAGCTAAACAACTTAGGGCTAACTGAGTTAGCCGCGTTTGATGACCAAACTTTTATTGACATCGCCATCGCGCTCGCGACTGACTTGCCTCGTCTCAGCCACCTCCGACAAACACTACGGAGTAATTTGGAAGCGAGTCCCTTGATGGATGGGAAACGCTTCGCCAAGGCAATTGAAACAGCCTATAGCCAAATCTGGCAAAGCTCGCCACATTTTGGCGGTGCGTTAACTAAAACTTGTGACGAGCTGGATCAAAATAATGACTTGTGAAAATATTTGTTCACCCCACGATGAGACCTGTTGCTGCTGGAACCTACGAGTATATAGTCCTTAAGAATATTATCTAAAGTCCGCCTATCGCTCTCTGAATGATATTCAAACATAACCGCTGCAAATACACGCCCACTGCTTATCAGCGGATCAATAATTTCAATCTCACACCCTTCAGTATCGACTTTCAAAATTGTAATATTCTCGGGTAAACCCAAGGGGGATATGACGGTCACATGTTCCGTCGGTGTATCAACCTGTTCACCTAACTGGAAAAAACTGGCCTCACCGCAATTGTTCGCTCCCTTGTACATAATGCTGTGCCCAGGATTGCCCACACCGACATGGTGCACCTTTACGTTACTGAGATTCTTAGTGTTCAATAAAAGCATCTCAAAATTATCCTTCATGGGCTCATAGCTGTAAATTGTAGAATCCGCCCAGGTTCTCGACGCCCACACAGAAAAAGAGCCTACATTAGCCCCGATATCAACAATAACGGGCTTTATAGCATTCAAGGGTATGGCGTACTCACCACCCAGAACTTTGTTGACATGTGGCCGCATCGAAGCTGGACAAATCAAATTCATATTATCTCTTTATCTATTAAGGAACGCGGGTTCAAATTTGAAGTGCAACGCCTGACTTGAAGAATACCTGATTGGGTGTCTTGTATCCAAGTCGTTTTCTGGGTCGGTTGTTCAATCTCTCCATCGCTGTATCGATTTCCTGTTGTGTAATCGTGGTGAAGTCCC
>JANYHX010000303.1 GCA_025362155.1 Gallionella sp.
GTTGAAGCGGCCGATGTAGGCGCGCGACTCGCTGCAAAACGACAAGACCGTGTTCGAGGCGATCTCCGGCGGCAACGAAATCCTAACCGTA
The DNA here is from genome assembly GCA_025362155.1 of Gallionella sp. Taxonomy (GTDB): domain Bacteria; phylum Pseudomonadota; class Gammaproteobacteria; order Burkholderiales; family Gallionellaceae; genus Gallionella. Next base: position 92 of record JANYHX010000303.1, read on the forward strand.
GGCAAATACGAAACCCCGGCGCGCGCCTACATCGGCCGCTTCAACTTCAAAGGCGGCGACCAGGCCAAGATCGTCGGCCAGCTTTCCGGCGGCGAGAGAGGCCGCCTGCATCTGGCGCAGGTGCTGATCTCCGGCGGAAATGTGTTATTGCTCGACGAACCATCGAACGATCTGGACGTAGAAACCCTGCGCGCGCTCGAAGATGCGCTGCTCGAATTCGCCGGCTGCGTGCTGGTCATCTCCCACGACCGCTGGTTCCTCGATCGCATCGCCACCCACATCCTCGCGGCAGAAGGCGATTCGCATTGGACCTTCTTCGACGGCAACTATCAGGAATATGAGGCGGACAAAAGGAAGCGGCTGGGCGAAGAAGGGGCGAAACCTAAGAGGATTCGGTATAAGCCGATTAGTCGGTAATAGTAGGTGGTTGACAAAATTAACCTATAGGTTAACATCCATGAAACTTCTTAGGCTTGAACGCAGTTTGTGGGATGTGACCGCAGTGATAGAGGAAAGTAATGATGGCGAGTGTTGCCCGCTTACCGACTTTCTGGCAGATATTGGCGCACAACATCCTGGGACAGCTAATGGAATGTATGACCTCTTCGAGCGTTTTTCTGTGTCCGGTAAAGAAAAATTTAATGATGACTTATGTCATTATGCAGACAAGAATGAAAAAATATGGCAGTTCACTAAAGGGAGGCTTCGTGTTCTATGGTTTTACGGACAGGGAAACCGTATAGTGGTTTGCAGCCATGGCTTCTTAAAACAGAGCCAAAAGACCCCGAAAAAAGAAATTAATCGCGCCATTTCCACGAAAAAGCAATATGAGGTAGCTGTTGAAATTAACGCAGTTACGATCCAAGAGGAAGAAGATGACCATTAAATCTTATCGAGCACTTGTCAGGGCATCCAAAGAAACGGATAGCTATTGGATTGAGCATGCGAAGCATGATTTTGCCTTCGGTTTGAACCAGCAGCTTAAACGTAGTGGGATGGTTAACACCGGTTTGGCAAAGAAACTTGGCGTCAAACCGCCCTATATTTCAAAAGTGATGCGTGGCGATGAGAACCTAACCATTGGGACGATGGTAAAACTCATTCGCGCAACTGGTGGGAGACTGCATCTGCAAGTTTCTGATCAACAGGATGGTATGCGTTGGTTCCAGGTTGTTTCGGGGAAGAGAAATTCCTTTGCCAATGACGCCGCTACATTTCGACAAGCACAAGACGCAGTTACAGAAATAGATACTTATCAGGAGCCGGAAGAAAATGCAGCCGTTCCCAATTTCTATTGAGCGATACTTCTTTACTCGATTTTCTGTCGTCTCAAATCCCGATCACACCCCGGATGTGAGTGGGCTTATTAATGCTCAGGTTGAATCCTCTCTGAATATCAACCAACAGGAAAATGGGGATATTTATATTGCAGATCAGCGTGTCAAATTAATCGCTGATGGCAATTCTTCTTTGCCTTATTCTCTGGATATTGAGTGCATTGGTTTTTTTAAGGTGGAGCCTTCTCTGGAAGAGGGGAAGCGCCTACAGATGGTTGCCGCTGTCGCCCACAGTGTATTGTTTGCGGCCGCTCGAGATGCTGTTTTAACCGCGACAGCACGGCAGGCGTGGGGAGCATTCTCAATTGGCCTTGCAGTTCTTCAGTCGCTAAACGCACCAGCAGCAGCCGGGGCTGCGCCTCGAAAAACCAGACAGAAGGTTTCTCCAACAGTACCGAAATCCAAAAAAATCTCGCATTAAATTAGTCGGATTCAGGTTCGAAATACAACTAAGTTAGAGCAAGTTAAAAGCATCTTCAATTCTAAATTTAAGCGTACCGTTGCCCACATACTGGCTGCCAAAGGCGATTCGCACTGGACGTTCTTTGACGGCAACTATCAGGAATATGAGGCGGATAAGAGGAAGCGGCTGGGCGAAGAAGGGGCGAAGCCTAAGCGGATTCGGTATAAGCCCGAAAGCTAATGGGTCAGCATCGCAATACTTTTCTGAAGCGGTGAAATGAAAGAATTTTCAAAATCGGGGTCAATATGAAGCAATTACAAAAAATAGTTGTGTTGTGCGCAGCACTTGTACTGGCTGCTTGTGCTGCCACAAGGCCACCTCTGCCAGAGGTTAAAATCCCCCCAGAGCGAATTTCACAGAATGGCTATTCGTTGATGCCATTGAATGAAAAGGGATGGATGGTTGTCGGAAGAAATGCGTACGAATTTTCCCTCGCCAAGCAAGGTGAGAACCCAGATGAGACGTTTGCCATTCAGGCTATCCTTTCTAAAATTGGTACATTCAACACGACAGAAGGCTTTGTTCGGTTAATTAAGGAAGGTCAAGCCAAGGATACGAATCCACCACGCTTCAAAACTGGCGGCTAACATGGAACGCTTGCTTGGTGTGACTATGACCAGCCGCAACTGGAACACCGTGCGCAAACTGAAGGCGATGCTCGGCGATGACTAGAGAATTTAATGCACAAACTAATGGGCATCAAGCTGAAGCGATCTGACAGCGTATAACTGGAATGAATTTAAAGGGCAGGGCTAAATTCTGTGGAGGGGCGGAACTTAAATGACATTTAGATACGCAATTAGATGGACTTATATTGAACTCGTCGTTGCAGTGGCTATGACGTGGAGTTTATATGCAGGACTGCATCCGAAGTGGTGGGGATGGCTGTTGTATTCGCCGCTTTTTCTTTATCTGATCTTTGAAGGCGTTCGCAAAGTCAGTTACTCATTGATTATTGATGGCGACCGCATCACGGTTGGCAGCTTTAAATCTACTCAATATTCTGTGTCCAAAATTGCGACAGTAAATATCTGGAATGCCAAGGGCAGGCGCATCGCCGTGGTTGCCTTTGCTGATGGAAGCCGGTTTAGCTTCTCTAGCCATCTGCAAGGATTCGATGATCTGGTCGGGTTATTAAGGACAAAAGCCGGCCTGGCTATCGCCAACCTGACCCCGAACAATCGGCATGATTCACCCATATCGTTCGGCCAGTGACATTTTTTTCGTTATCGCGTTAAGATTATGTCTGTAAGCAATGATGATTCGTAGCGGCACTTCTAACTCGATGGCAGATATGGAAAGGATACTTTAGTATGAGTAATACCGCAGATTACCAATTGGTACGCAACTCATCGGTGGGCTCAGAGCTTCATGAGGACGAAGCCAAGACCCTTGCGGCGATATTGGGAGTGCGTCATCTGAAGGATGGTGAGTTGCTTGTCAGCGAAGGCGGCAAGGATCATACGCTGTTCATTCTCGCCTCCGGCAAGCTCGCTGTCCTCAGTTCTGCCGCCGAGGGCAAAGAGAACCTGGTTTACATCATGAAAGAGGGCGAATGTGCCGGTACTCGCGCGTTTGTCGACCGGGCACCGCGTAAGGCAACCCTGCGTGCGATCGGTAATGCCACGGTCTACACGCTAACTCCGGATGCCTTTGAAACAGTGGTGGATGCCCACCCACGCTTGGCTTACAAAGTGATGCGTGCGCTGTTCAGGAACACTCACGCTAATCTGATGCGGATGAACCAGGAAAGCCAGGAGCTTGCCAATTACATCCATAAGTCGCATGGGCGGTATTGAATCGGGCGCGATTTACGCCCGCAAGATTCCCGGATTTAAATATGATTGTTTACGGTAGGCGGGACAGTGTTACCGCTGGCTTGCATATCGATCGCCGCAGGGTATGCCTGATAGTGTTTCCGTACGCAATTTGCCAATGCCTGTTTGGTATCATCTTCTACAGGGCTAATTTCCTTGTCCATCAGGCAAGCGAGCATTTTTTCCAGCAGTTGATCTTGAGGCGCTTGCATTTTTTGTTTCCACGAAGCCAGCAAAGACCGATTAATGTGTGAAGGCAGCGAAGCCAGGATGCCTACATCATTCTGGTCATGCACCAGCAAACCGGAGGTGGTACCTCTATCGAGCGTCAAGACCTGGAAGAAATACAGTGTGTGATAGTCCAGTTGTTTTTTGTAATCGGCTGCTGTCGGTGAAGCGCGCTTTTCGATTGCCGAAGACAGGATGTCGCAATAAGTATCAATTGCCGTTTCTCCTACCGTCTTGGCCATTTTCAAGTCGGTGTCAAAATTCCCGCTGGAATAATTTTCCAGATAGAAATGCGTGATGCCGCGATGGCGCCCTAAGGCGGAAATAAAGAAATATCGGTCGCCCTGCGCCGCAGCTTCGACATACTGTTGCGGGGCGGCTAGCTTCAGTTTGCTGGCGAACTGGTTTTTGTCTTCGTTGTTTTCAATCGATGGGTTGAGGTCTGCCATGACGCGCCAGTAACCGCTGCCATTCTTCAATTCTGTCCAGCTGATATGGATATGTACCGATGGCGCCAGCGGGTTTTTGGGATGGATGATCGTCGAGATGGCGGAAGCGGATGCCAATTGCCTGGCATCGTCATCGTCATATTGAACTTGGGAGGTGTTGACCGATGCACGATTGAATAACGACTCATCTGTCGCCATGAAACGAATGCCGCCGCCATGCTTCCCTTCATCACGGAACCATTCAGTAGGATCATAAGATTTGCCATGACCATATTTTTTACTGATCATATTCAGTTTGGTAACAAAGCGTTGTTGCAGGTCGGTTACCAGCGTGTAAGCCTGGGCTGCGCGGGGAGATTTTGCCGGGATTTTTTTCATTATTGACTGTACCTTATTAATGCTCTTGAGTGTCGATTTCATTTTCAGCGAAAATGTAGCACATTTTCTGAAAATAATTTCGATCATAAAATGAGATAAGTGGACGTTTGCCACTAACGACCTAAATTTAGCAGTGCAAAATAAATGGAAGATAGATTTTATTGATAGATTAAGATAGCTAGGATTTTGCATGGCCGTTCCGTGTGGAAAGCAGAGCTGCGCGGGTGTCCGGTTTCAGGCAGGTTGCGCGCCCTAGGCTACGCTGCGCGCGCCCAGATGAATCAATGAGCCAGACTCAATACAACTCAAGGAGATAAAGCATGTTAACGAAAATATTGTGCCCCACGATCCTGATATTGCTTGCCCTTGCGCCGCTCGGCGTCGGTCATGCAGCGGATATGGCGATCGACTGCAGGCTCAAAGGCGGGACAGTAGTTCAACTTTCGGCCGAGGCTTGCAAGATGGAGGAGGGTGCACTCGTAAACGAAGCGGCTTCTCCTACTACTCCGGCTTCTTCGGCTTCAGGAGCCGTGCTCAAGCCCGTTGATGGAAATACAGCCGGGAATCCACCGCCTCCTGGTGATGCTACAAGCAATTTAAAGCTCGAAGCAACCCAGAAATGGATTATTGATTTATTGGTTAAGCCAGTTGGAGCAACAGCCCCCTTTGATAAAAACCCTGAAGTCATAGAAAGGAGTGCAAAGTTTGATGGGTGCCGATTGCTGGTTGACGAGAATTTGCACATCCAATACGGCAATGCCTTTTCAGTATGGAAGGATTTTAAGATTAACTCGGTCTTTGATTTCCAAAATATCAATCGGGATGAATTCGGCATTATGGGAAAAATAAGTTCCAAAGGGGGCAGCCTGAGTGGAGTGGCTATCTATTTTGAAGAACCCAAGAGCAAGGGCGGCAATAATATTTCCATATCGGTGCTTAATCTAAGAAATGGCAACTATACGAAATATACAACGCATGGGCCATCTGCATACTGGGATGCACCTCGCGGCGATTTGTGGATCGCAGATGAATATGGATATACGAAGGATACTGGTTGGGGTACTGTGGCCACGGATAAGATCAGGATACTTCTTATCGTCAATTCATCAGACGATGCAGCAAAATTGAAAAATGCTTTTGAAGAAGTAAATACGATATGCAAGCTGCGTCAAGTTGAAACTAATTAGTCAAAGTGGCCAAATCAAATGGGCCGGGCTCGAAACAGTTTTAGGACGCAACGATGGAGATGAAGAAGATCAATTCGGGCAAGTTGTGCGCCATTGGCTACGATGCGTCAGCCCGGATGCTGCAGGTTCAGCTCGACGACGGCAGTACCGTGCAGTATGGCGGCGTAGGAGAGGATACCTGGTGCCGGTTCAGTAGCTCTGGGGCGGCATGGAGTTTCTATCGCGACAACATCGAGGAAGAGTTCACCGCGAAGCGCGTTTCCGGGAACACCCCCGCAAGCAAGAATCCGCTCGACGATTTATTCCGGAAACCCTGAAGG
>JANYHX010000181.1 GCA_025362155.1 Gallionella sp.
GCGCTGTTGGCGCGCATCGCCAGCATTCAGATCACTACCACCCCACAACTCGAAGGTTATCGCGTCACCAAAACACTGGGCATCATCACCGCTGAATATGTGGGTGGTGTCAACATGTTCCGCGACATCTTTGCTATCGTCACCGATCTTGTTGGAGGTCGAAGCGCCACCATGCAAAACGAACTGCGTAAAGCGCGCGAAACCTGCCTCGCCAACCTCAAGATCGAAGCCCAGCAAATCTGCGCCAATGCCGTGATCGGCGTTGACCTGGACTACAGCGAAATATCCGGCGGCGGCAAAAGCATGTTATTCCTCGTCGCCAGTGGTACAGCCGTCATCGTTGAAACTGCATAAGATGGAAGCATAACCCGCAGTCATTGCGTCCTATGACTAAATGCAAAACCCGCCGGTGGTAGACCGGCAACTAGTCACTTTTCTTGTCTTGCCAAGAAAGGTAACCCAAAGAAGGCGCCCCCGGTTTGCCGCCCCTGCGAGGTACCCTGCGTTGCTCGACTGGTCAGGCGGCTGCGGAACTCGCACTGCGTGCTTAAACATAACCAGCGACTTGGCTGGCGTCGTTTGCCAGCTTAGTCGAATGGCTAGTAGTTTCATCAGTCCTCGCCGAAATCCCCTGACCAGCCTGCGCTACTCGGCGGCGCACAGGGGAAAAGAAAAGAGGTTTTGTGTGCGCTGCGCGCACGAATTTGATGCGATTATTAATGTCGGGCTTCGCCCGACATAGTGGGCAAGGCCCACCCATTTTTTTCGGTTTTGCTTTTTAAGTCCCATGTGCGCAGCCCCGCTTGCTTGCGGCTGATCGAGGGTACCCCGCAGGGGCGGTAAGCTTGGGTCGCCTTTTCTTGGGTTACCTTCTTTTGGCGAAGCAAAAGAAGGTAACTAGCTGCCGGGCTACCCCCGGCGGTGTTGATAGTTGAGCAAGCGCAACCAAGTAGCGTGAGCAAACCGTGCCCACGCAAAAGTATTACTTACTCAAAAATCTTCCGGCCATTTGCGTGAGCTGTGAACGATACCGAGTATTTGTATCTCCTCGTTCTTCACGCGGTAGGCGATGATGTATGGATAGCGCTCATGCACTTGTTCACGGGTTCCTTCGACTTGTCCCGGTTTGCCGATGTGCGGATGTTCTGTGAGTATTTGTGCTTCTTTGCGTATTGCTGTGATGACGCGGCGCGCCGCAGCAGGATTTTCGCGGGCGATGTATTCGAAGATTAACCTTAGGTCGTGGTAGGCGCTGGTGAGGTAGCGCAGGCGCATCAGTCCGGTTCGCCGTGCGTGAGAAAGAAGTTCTCCATCTCTTTGGCCGTGACGAATTGTCCGGCATCTGCTTCGGCGACGCGCTGCTTTAATCGGGTGATGTAAAGCTGGGTGCGTTGCAGGTAGGATTCCAGCGCTTCGTTAACCAGTTCCGATTCGCTACGGTGCGTTTCCATTGCGAGGAAATCAAGCTGCGCTTGCAGTTCCGGGCGGATTTCCAGTGTCGTAGTCATGTTTTTCTCCATTCGACAGGGTTGATAACAACATATTACACCAACCCACCTAAGACGCACACCGTAGGGCGGGAACGCATCACGCTTCTGCCGCATGATTGATTTTGGCGGGACGCTCCTGCGGGAGCTTCCGCCTGACCGTTTATCACCTAAACGATCTTCGCCACTTTTTTACCCCGTTTGCCTATGTGTGTCTCGCCACGCTGTTTGGCTAACTCAACCTGCTTTTGCCGCTCCAGCGCCGCGGCGCGTTTTTCGGGGGTGAGGCTGTCATAGCAATTCGGGCAGGAAACACCCGCTTGAAACTTGGGGGAGGCTTTTTCTTCCGCGGTGATCGGGCGCGAGCAGCCGTAACATAGTTCGTAATGTCCCGGCGCCAGGCCTTGCCCCACTGCGACGCGCTGGTCGAACACGAAGCACTCGCCTTGCCATAGGCTTTGTTCCACTGGGACGTTTTCCAGATATTTCAATATTCCGCCTTGCAGGTGATAGACCTCGGAAAAGCCTTGTTGCAGCATATACGCCGAGGCTTTTTCGCAGCGTATGCCGCCAGTGCAGAACATCGCGACGCGCGGCTGTTTTTCCGGATCGAAATTGTTTTTGACGTACTCGGGAAATTCGCGGAAGGTGGTGATGCGCGGATCGACTGCGCCCTTGAACGTGCCTACATCAACCTCGTAGTCGTTGCGCGTGTCCACCAGCAACACGTCGGTCTGATTGATCAGCGCGTTCCAGTCTTCCGGTTTAACGTATTGGCCCGCTTGCTCGGTGGGATTTATTCCCGGCATACCCATGGTGACAATTTCTTTTTTCAGCTTGACCTTCATGCGATAAAACGGCGGCTGGTCGGCGGCGGATTCCTTGTGTTCCAGGTCCGCCAGACGCGGGTGGCTGCGCAGGTACGCCAATATATTATCAATGCCGGAACGCGTACCGGCAATGGTGCCGTTGATGCCTTCTTCCGCGAGCAGTAGCGTGCCGGTGATGCCCAACGTATCGCATTGCGCCAGCAACGGTGCACGCATTGCCGCGCAATCGGCTAGCTTGACGAATTTATAGATTGCTGCAACCACTAACGAATCCATTTTTACTATTCCTCTGTTTCTATTCACTAACACCACCACAAGGTTTATTTCAGATCGAGGGTTACATGTTTGGGGATGGCGCGGGATTCTAATTGTTGTAAACTAGTTTAAAGCATACCGGGAGAAAAACGTGCAACTTGATAATCGTAGCCTGGACATTATTTTCCAGGAAGCGCGCACTCATGGTGTATGGCTGGATAAGCCGGTCAGCGATGCGCAGCTTCACCAAATTTACGACTTGATGAAATGGGGTCCCACCAGCGCGAATTCTTGCCCGGCGCGCATTGTATTCGTCCGCAGCGCGGCCGCCAAGGAGCGGTTGTTGCGGGCAATAGCGCCCGGCAATACGCACAAGACCCTCACCGCGCCAGTCACTGCCATCATTGCGCACGATCTGGAGTTTTACGAAAATCTACCCGCTTTGTTTCCGCACGCAGACGCGCGTGCCTGGTTTGTCGGCAATCAACCGTTAATTGACACCACCGCCTTTCGCAATGGAACGCTGCAAGGTGCTTATTTGATTATAGCGGCACGCGCCCTCGGTCTGGATGCAGGCCCGATGTCCGGGTTTGATAATGCAAAAGTGGATGAAGAGTTTTTTCCCGCTGGCAAATTCAAATCAAATTTTCTGATTAATCTCGGCTATGGGGACAGAGAGCAAGTGCCTCTCCGCAATCCGCGTTTGTCATTCGCACAAGCAGCGCAGATTTTATAGGGGTATAGTGGCAAATATTCCAAATTTTTATGGACTCTTACTTGGGGGGTGATGATGACTAGGCTCAAAAAACTCCTGCTCGCGATCTTTTTGATACTCCTTAACATATCCATTGGGGGGTGTGCGCAGCATAAATTTGTGCAAAATAAATACGTGCAGAAGAAAAATGCGCAGAATATTGATTGCCGATCCTGTCATTCGCCCTACGGAAGTGAGGAGGCTCGGGATTTCAGTTCAATCTATAATAATCCCGCTTCGCATCATTCTGTCGGGGTCAGTTATCCTCTTGGGCCGAATGGCTTTCCCAATTTCAATCCGCCAACCGGGAAAAGCGCCGATGCACAAAGTGAGGATATCTTTTTTTTCGACAGGAACGAAAATGGCCAGCCTGATAGCGATGAAGTGCAGCTGTATGGTACGGATGTCCGGGTGACGGTCGAATGTTCTTCGTGCCATAAAAAGCATGGAGACGTACCGATACCTGAGAACCCCCCTAATGCTTATTTGCGCATTGCAAATGTTAGCAGTGCATTGTGTATAACTTGCCATCGGCAATAATTAGCGTGCAGCTATTATTTTTTTTGCATCAGCCAATAAGAATTCCCTGAAGGCCAATGCTGCGCTGGATAGGCGTTTGTTGCTGCGGTGTGCGACGAACCAGTGACGTAGTAGCGGGAAGTGTTCGACGTTGAGCATCGCAAGCCGTTTGGTTTCCAGTTCCAATTCGATACTATGCAAAGACAGTATGCCCAGCCCCATGCCGGCTTGCACCGCTTGTTTGATGGCTTCGTTGGTTTCCATTTTCATGCTGATGTGCGGTTGTATTTTATATTGGGCAAAGACGCGCTCCATTGCGCTGCGAGTGCCGGAGCCTTGTTCTCTTGAAAGAAAAGTTTCCGTTGCGAGCCGGGCAAATTTGACACGCTTGAGTTTGGCGAGTGGATGGTTGGTCGCGGCAATTACCACCAGGGGGTTGTCCAAAAATGATTCCGCACTGATGTCCAATCCATCCGGCGGTTGCCCCAGGATCGCCAGGTCGGTGCTGTTATCAGCAAGTTGTTTCAGGACTGCATCCCGGTTGGCGACTTGCAGGATTACATTGATTTTGGGATAACGTTGGCAAAATCGGGCCAACAATTTCGGGGTGAAGTAGTTGGCAGTATTGACTACGGAAAGGGTGAACTTTCCTTTGCCCAGTCCTTTCATCTCATTGATTGCTGCTTCCATATCAGCGAGTTGCTGCGTGATATTGCGGCTGTAGTGAAACAGTTCACGACCGGCCTCGGTGAGAAAAACCTTTTTGCCCATTTGCTCGAATAGCCGCAAGCCGATATTTTCTTCGAGTTGCTTGATTTGCATTGATACTGCGGGCTGAGAGAGGTAGAGCTGCTTCGCGGCGAGCGAGTAATTAAGCAGTGTTGCGGCAGATTCAAAGACCTGTAATTGACGTAAAGTTAGATATATCATCGCGATTCGTTCAATGGCTATGTATAAGCTATATCTTATCATAACAATCAAAATATATGAATATGATTTATGATAAATCCGGTTAATGATGCCCTCCGCAACACACTGATCATTTACCACTTGGAGGCTTTAATGAGCAATGAAACAATGAAAGAAGGCAAGGAACGCTACAAAGCTGGCGTGCTGCCCTACAAGAAAATGGGTTATTGGCAGCCTGATTACGTGCCAAAAGACACCGACATTCTGTCGCTGTTTCGTATTACCCCGCAGCCGGGCATGGATCCAGAAGAGCTCGCCGCAGCGGTTGCTGGCGAATCTTCGACGGCCACTTGGACGGTGGTGTGGACAGATCGCTTGACTGCTTGCGAACTGTATCGCGCTAAAGCCTACAGATGTGAGCTGGTGCCTAACACAGGCCCCGGCACAAAAACTGAAGCGCAATATTTCGCTTACATCGCGCATGACCTCGACTTGTTCGAAGGCGGCTCCATCGCTAACCTGACTGCGTCCATCATCGGTAACGTGTTTGGTATGAAGGCGGTGAAAGCTCTGCGTTTGGAAGACATGCGTATCCCCGTTGCTTACCTGAAGACCTTCCAGGGCCCGGCAACTGGTGTGATCGTTGAGCGTGAGCGCATGGATAAATTTGGTCGTCCGTTCTTGGGCGCAACCACCAAGCCTAAATTGGGCTTGTCTGGCCGTAACTATGGTCGCGTGGTTTACGAAGCATTGAAGGGCGGTTTGGATTTCGTTAAAGACGACGAAAACATCAACAGCCAGCCATTTATGCATTGGCGCGATCGTTTCCTGTATTGCATGGATGCGGTCAACAAGGCTTCCGCTGCCACCGGGGAAGTCAAGGGTCACTACCTGAATGTGACTGCCGGAACAATGGAAGAGATGTACAAGCGTGCTGAATTCGCAAAATCCCTGGGATCAGTCATTATCATGATCGACCTGGTTATCGGCTACACCGCGATTCAGTCTATGGCATTGTGGGCGCGCCAGAACGATATGATTCTGCATCTGCACCGCGCCGGCAACTCGACTTACTCACGCCAGAAAAATCACGGTATGAACTTCCGCGTAATCTGCAAATGGATGCGTATGGCCGGCGTGGATCACATCCATGCGGGTACGGTGGTGGGCAAGCTGGAAGGCGACCCAATGATGATCCGCGGTTTCTACGACACGCTGCTGGACGTGCATACCCCGCAACAACTCGAAAAAGGTCTGTTCTTCGAGCAAGACTGGGCTTCGCTGAACAAGTGTATGCCGGTTGCTTCCGGTGGTATTCATGCCGGACAGATGCACCAGTTGTTGACCTACCTCGGCGACGACGTGGTATTGCAATTCGGTGGCGGCACGATTGGTCACCCGCAAGGTATTCAAGCGGGCGCGGTGGCAAACCGTGTTGCGTTGGAAGCGATGGTATTGGCGCGTAACGAAGGCCGTGACATCTGGAACGAAGGCCCGCAGATTCTGCTGGATGCCGCCAAATGGTGTGGTCCGCTCAGAGCTGCGATTGATACGTGGAAGGATATTTCCTTCAACTACGAATCCACTGACACAGCTGACTTCGTGCCTGTCGCCACTGGCAGCCGTTAATCATCTATCAGACTAAGGAGAATTAATTATGATGACCAATCCAAATGGCATCGTCACTCAGGGGCAGTTTTCATTTCTGCCCGCGTTGACCGATGTTCAAATTACCGCCCAAATCAAATACGCGTTGAAACACGGCTGGGCTATCGGCGTTGAGTACACCGATGATCCGCATCCGCGCAATACGTATTGGGAAATGTTTGGCAATCCAATGTTTGATTTGAAAGATGCTGCGGGCATATTGATGGAAGTCAATAACTGCCGTAAAACTTTCCCAAATCACTACATCCGCGTTACTGCATTTAGCTCGGTACGCGGCGTGGAAAGCCCGACCATGTCCTACATTGTCAATCGCCCCAAGAAGGAGCCTGGCTTTGGCTTGGTGCGTCAAGAAGCAGATGGCCGTAGCATACGCTACACTATCCATTCTTACGCAACTGACAAGCCAGAAGGTGAACGGTATTAATTAGGCCTTGCTTAAATGCGTATTTAGAAATCGCTGTAAAACGTAATAAGAAATGGCGGGCGCAATAAACGCCCGCCATTTTTTTCCTGACATCCCATTTCTCCACATCAAAGGGAGTATTCCATGAGCGAAACAGATTTACTTAAAGCTAAATTGCCGGATGATGCCCCGGTCAATCTGGAAGCCGAATTTGAAGCCTCTAATGTGAAAGAAGTACTGGACAAGCTCGACCGTGAGCTGATCGGTCTGAAGCCGGTCAAAACCCGCATCCGCGAAATTGCGGCGCTGTTACTGGTGGACAGACTGCGCAAACAATTTGCGCTCACTTCCGCCAGCCCCACTCTGCACATGAACTTTACCGGTAACCCCGGTACCGGTAAAACCACTGTGGCCATGCGTATGGCCGAAATTCTGCATCGCCTGGGCTATGCGCGCGAAGGCCATCTGGTTTCCGTCACGCGCGATGATCTGGTCGGCCAGTACATCGGCCACACCGCGCCAAAAACCAAGGAAGTCATCAAAAAAGCCATGGGCGGCGTGCTGTTTATTGACGAAGCTTACTATTTGTACAAGCCCGAAAACGAACGCGACTACGGCGCGGAATCCATCGAAATCCTGCTGCAAGTGATGGAAAACAACCGCGACGATCTGGTGGTGATCCTGGCCGGTTACAAAGACCGCATGGACAAATTTTTTCACAGCAACCCCGGCATGCGCTCGCGCATCGCACACCACATTGATTTTCCCGACTATAGTGCCGAAGAATTGTTGCATATCGCCAAGCTGATGCTGGCAACGCAAAATTACCGTTTTAGCGCCGATGCCGAAAAGGCCTTTTTTAAATACATCTCGTTACGCATGACGCTGGAACATTTTGCTAACGCGCGCTCGGTACGCAACGCGCTGGATCGTGCCCGCCTGCGCCAAGCCAATCGCCTGTTTGCCAACGCGAGCAAATCCCTTAGCAAAACCGATCTAATGACGCTGGAAGCGGAAGATATATTAGCCAGTCGGGTGTTTGTCGAAGGCAAGCTGGACATGGACGGCGATGAAGGCAGTGACGGGGTAATTGACTGAGTACCCTTCACATATGACACTCAACGAACTCTATCGTGACATGCGCGCCGCGCTGCAAGGCTCGGTCGATGCCGCAGCCATTGACCGATTGACGACCGAAGCCAGCCGGTATGCCGGTACGGTAGGCTGGGCTGAAGGCGTGATCGACAAAGATGGGCGAATTGCCGAGGCCTTCGACAGCCTGAGAGAAATGGCGCGAGCCCGTTTTGAGAAAACCCGCGACAGTGATATCGCCACTTTGCATGATGCGTTGGCTGACCTTCTCCTTGCTATTCGCACCCATGATGAAGATCTTGATCCATCATCGGACAACGAAGACCACGATACCTGATGTGCCAAGGCTCTTTTCGAGGAGCATGGGGGCTTATTGAAGTACCTGCCTACCTTTTCCGCATACCCTGCATATTTATGAGCCAATTCAGTTTGACAGAGTAGTCCGCAGTTGGCATAATTGCGGGTTCAGTTTGGAGGGGTTCCCGAGCGGTCAAAGGGATCAGACTGTAAATCTGACGGTTCTGCCTTCGAAGGTTCGAATCCTTCCCCCTCCACCAATGTATTTTTATATTGAATGTTTTGTGGATGGTTGTTGGACTGTTGTTGATTGGGGAGCGCTGCGGGTGTAGCTCAATGGTAGAGCAGAAGTTTTCCAAACTTACGACGAGGGTTCGATTCCCTTCACCCGCTCCAGTTTGGCGTTAGTTATATGTGAGCTCGCCCATGTGGCTCAGTGGTAGAGCACTCCCTTGGTAAGGGAGAGGTCGCGAGTCCGATTCTCGCCATGGGCACCAAAAATTGCGCAGCAGGAAATTAGCGACACCAAAGTTACTGCAACATTTTTTATAAAGTTATTCAGAGATTTGTTTTTATTGTTAACGTTGACATTGATAAGGAAAAATCATGGCAAAGAGTAAATTTGAGCGCACCAAACCGCACGTCAACGTAGGCACGATAGGCCACGTAGATCACGGCAAGACCACCCTGACCGCCGCGATCACCACCGTACTGGCCAAGAAATTTGGCGGCGAAGCCAAAGC
>JANYHX010000182.1 GCA_025362155.1 Gallionella sp.
TCGCGAACATCCGGTCATGTTGAACCGTGCGCCAACCCTGCACCGTCTGGGTATCCAGGCGTTCGAGCCTATCCTGATTGAAGGCAAGGCGATTCAGCTGCATCCCTTGGTTTGTTCGGCATTCAACGCCGACTTCGACGGTGACCAAATGGCGGTACACGTGCCGTTGTCGCTGGAAGCGCAGATGGAGTGCCGCACCCTGATGCTGGCTTCCAACAATGTGCTGTCACCTGCCAATGGTGAACCTATCATTGTTCCGTCCCAGGATATCGTGTTGGGTTTGTACTACATGACCCGCGAAAAAATTGGCGCATTGGGTGAAGGCTCGATGTTCGCCAACATCGCCGAAGTGTCCCGTGCTTACGAGACGCGTGAAGTCGAGTTGCAGGCCAAGGTGATTGTGCGTCTCAAGGAAGTATACAAAGATGAAAACGGTCGCTCACAGGAAAAGCTGGCGCGCTACGAAACAACCGTAGGCCGCGCGTTGCTGTCCGAGGTGTTGCCAGCCGGCCTGCCATTTGCCCTGATCAACAAGACGCTCAAGAAGAAAGAGATTTCACGTTTGATCAACGCCAGCTTCCGCCAATGCGGCCTGCGCGACACCGTGATTATGGCGGATAAGCTGATGTATACCGGCTTCACTTACGCGACTCGCGCCGGCATTTCGATTGCCGTGGATGACATGTTGATGCCGCAGCAAAAGAATGAATTGATCGGCGCAGCCGAAAAAGAAGTCAAGGAAATTTATGCCCAGTACACTTCCGGTTTGGTGACCGATGGCGAACGTTACAATAAGGTGGTGGATATCTGGGGCCGTACCGGCGATGTGGTGGCCAAGGCGATGATGGAACAGCTGGGCAGCGAGCCGGTGATCGACCGCATTACCGGATTGCCACGCATGGTCAAGGGCAAGCCGGTGATGCAGGAATCGTTCAATTCCATTTACATGATGGCTGATTCAGGTGCGCGCGGTTCGGCAGCCCAGATCCGCCAGTTGGCCGGAATGCGCGGTCTGATGGCCAAGCCGGATGGATCGATTATTGAAACCCCGATCACGGCGAATTTCCGCGAAGGCTTGAACATGTTGCAGTACTTCATCTCTACGCACGGTGCGCGTAAAGGTTTGGCCGACACGGCGCTGAAGACCGCAAATTCTGGTTATCTCACCCGTCGTCTGGTGGATGTGACTCAAGATCTGGTGGTAATTGAAGATGACTGCGGCACGAACCTTGGGACGTCGATGAAAGCCATGGTGGAAGGTGGCGAAGTCATCGAAGCATTGAGTGAGCGCATTCTGGGTCGTGTGGTCAGTGTCGACGTAGTGAATCCGGAGAGTGGCGAAACGCTTTACGAAGCGGGTACGCTGCTGGATGAAACTGCGGTGGAGCGCATTGAAACACTCGGTGTTGATGAAGTGCGCGTGCGCACTCCGTTGAGTTGTGAAACACGCTTTGGATTATGTGCCAAGTGTTATGGTCGCGACCTGGGTCGCGGCGGCATGGTGAATGTGGGTGAAGCGGTCGGCGTGATCGCCGCGCAATCCATCGGTGAACCGGGTACCCAGCTGACCATGCGTACCTTCCACATCGGCGGCGCGGCCTCGCGTACCGTGGTGGCCAGCCAGGTGGAAAGCAAATCCAATGGTGTGCTGAAATATAGCCCGAACATGCGCGTGGTGACAACCGTGCGCGGTGAGGTGATCGTCGTGGCACGCAGCGCCGAAGTGATCATTGCTGACGATCATGGTCGTGAACGTGAACGCCACAAGGTTCCCTACGGCGCGACTTTGACAGTCAGGGAAGGCGACAACGTACGGGCGGGTGCGGTCATGGCGACCTGGGATCCGCATACCCGGCCGATCATCACGGAATATGCGGGCACCGTGAGTTTTCAGAATGTTGAAGAAGGCGTCACAGTTGCCAAACAGATCGATGAAGTGACTGGGCTGTCTACGTTGGTGGTCATTGATCCGAAACGTTCCACTGCGCAAAGTAAAGGCGTGCGGCCGATGGTGCGCTTGTATGATAAGACGGGCAAGGAAGTTAAATTGGCCGGTACCCAGGCTGCGGTCAGTGTGACATTTCAGACGGGTTGTATTATTACGGTTGAAGATGGTCAGCAAGTGGGCGTGGGTGACGTGTTGGCACGTATTCCGCAGGAAAGCAGCAAGACGCGCGACATTACCGGCGGTCTGCCACGCGTGGCTGAATTGTTCGAGGCGCGCATACCCAAGGATGCGGGTATGTTGGCTGAATGTACCGGCACGGTTTCGTTCGGCAAAGACACCAAGGGCAAGCAGCGCCTGGTGATCACCGATGTGGATGGCATCGCCAATGAATTCCTGATCCCCAAGGAAAAGCATGTGCTTGCACATGATGGTCAGGTGGTTAATCAGGGCGAAATGATTGTGGATGGCCCGGCTGACCCGCATGACATCCTGCGCTTGCTGGGTGTAGCGGCACTGGCGCGTTACATCACTGATGAAGTGCAGGAAGTTTATCGCTTGCAAGGTGTGAAAATCAGCGATAAGCACATTGAAGTCATCGTGCGCCAGATGTTGCGCCGCGTGCAAATCAATGATGTGGGGGATACCCGTTTTATCACTGGCGAGCAAGTCGAGCGTGCTGATCTGTTGGCGGAAAATGAACGCATGGTTGCTGCGGGCAAGAATCCGGCGGCTTTCGACTTCGTGCTGCTGGGTATCACCAAGGCATCGTTGTCCACCGACTCGTTTATCTCGGCGGCATCGTTCCAGGAGACCACGCGCGTATTGACCGAAGCGGCAATCATGGGCAAACGTGACGATTTGCGCGGCCTGAAGGAGAACGTGATCGTCGGTCGCTTGATCCCGGCCGGTACCGGATTGGCCTATCACGTCACCCGCCGCAAACAACGTTTGGGTATTGATATTGGAGAAGGGCGCGAGTTACAAGAGAGTGATGTGGTCGGGTTAGGCGAATTGCTTGACACCCCCAGTGTTTCTCTCTAGAATTTGCAACCTTTTTTCCGTCGCAGCGGATGGATTTTTGAATCTTGCTGCGGCGGTATTTTTATTGATTGTTAACGAAGAAGAATTATTTAGGATGTGTAGAAAATGCCAACCATTAACCAGTTGATCCGCAAGCCGCGTGCTGCAATCGTAGAAAAGAGCAAGGTACCGGCTCTGGCGGGCTCTCCGCAAAAGCGTGGTGTGTGTACGCGTGTTTATACCACGACCCCAAAAAAGCCTAACTCGGCGTTGCGTAAAGTGGCCAAGGTTCGTTTGACCAATGGCTTCGAGGTGATTAGCTACATCGGCGGTGAAGGCCACAACTTGCAGGAACACTCGGTGGTATTACTGCGTGGGGGTCGCGTAAAGGATTTGCCGGGTGTGCGTTATCACATGGTGCGCGGCAGTCTGGATACGGCAGGCGTGAAAGATCGTAAACAAGCGCGTTCCAAGTATGGTGCGAAGCGTGCCAAGAAAGCGTAATTTTTCCAAAAAAAGTAATGTTAAGTTTTAGTAATTGTTTGAGCCAAATAAACTGAGGTAGTTATGCCAAGACGTAGAGAAGTTCCCAAACGCGACATCCTGCCTGACCCAAAATTCGGCAATCAGGATTTATCCAAATTCGTAAACGTATTGATGACAGCAGGCAAGAAGTCGGTTGCTGAGCGTATTCTGTACGGCGCGCTGGAGCAGATCGTCAAGAAGACCAGCAAAGATGCGATCGAAGTGTTTAATCTGGCTATTACCAATGCCAAGCCGCAAGTCGAAGTGAAAAGCCGTCGTGTCGGCGGCGCGAACTATCAAGTGCCAGTCGAAGTGCGTCCTTCCCGCCGTATGGCTTTGGCGATGCGCTGGTTGCGTGAAGCGGCGCGCAAGCGCGGAGAAAAGTCCATGGGCATGCGTCTGGCGGGTGAATTAATTGATGCGTCTGAAGGTCGTGGCGGTGCGGTCAAAAAGCGTGAGGAAGTTCACCGCATGGCTGAAGCGAACAAGGCGTTCTCACACTTTAGGTTCTAGGCATTTCCGTTTCTGATTAGATTTCTAATAATCGAATCACAATCCTGATCAGACCGCAGCAGTTTTTAACCCCGTAGTTTGTAACCAATACGATAATATAGTTAGGCATCTACCGTGGCACGTAAAACCCCCATTGAGCGTTATCGCAACATCGGTATCAGCGCGCATATCGACGCAGGCAAGACCACGACTACAGAGCGTGTTTTGTTCTATACCGGCGTAAGTCACAAAATTGGCGAAGTGCATGACGGCGCAGCCATCATGGACTGGATGGAGCAGGAGCAGGAGCGTGGCATCACCATTACCTCTGCTGCGACTACCTGCTTCTGGAAGGGCATGGACAAAACGCTGCCTGAGCATCGCATCAATATTATTGACACGCCTGGCCACGTGGACTTTACCATTGAGGTGGAACGTTCCATGCGTGTGCTGGATGGTGCGTGCATGGTGTATTGCGCCGTGGGCGGTGTGCAGCCGCAGTCTGAAACCGTGTGGCGTCAAGCCAACAAATACCACGTGCCGCGTTTGGCGTTTGTGAACAAAATGGATCGCCAGGGTGCGAACTTCTTCAAGGTTCACGAACAAATGCGTACTCGCTTGCATGCCAATCCGATACCCATTCAAATCCCTATAGGCGCCGAAGAAAAATTCGAGGGCGTGATTGATTTGATACGCATGAAGGCGATCTATTGGGATGAAGCTTCGCAAGGGATGAAATTTGAGTTACGCGATATTCCCGCTGATCTGGTGACGACGGCCAAGGAATGGCGCGAAAAGATGGTGGAAAGCGCGGCTGAAGCCTCCGAAAAAATGATGAACAAGTACCTCGAAGAGGGTGACTTGTCCGAAGCGGAAATCAAGGAATGTCTGCGT
This sequence comes from Gallionella sp., assembly GCA_025362155.1. Classification (GTDB taxonomy): domain Bacteria; phylum Pseudomonadota; class Gammaproteobacteria; order Burkholderiales; family Gallionellaceae; genus Gallionella. The sequence continues at coordinate 4,880 of JANYHX010000182.1, forward strand.
ATCAGAACCATAGCCGGTGAAATTGTGCCGATGCTGTGTGGCTCGGCGTTCAAGAATAAGGGCGTGCAGGCTATGCTGGATGGGGTGATCGACTACTTGCCAGCACCCACCGATATTCGTCCGGTGAAAGGTGAATTGCCGGATGGCACCATCGGGGAGCGTAAAGCCGCAGATAGTGAACCCTTTGCTGGTTTGGCATTCAAGATCATGACTGACCCGTTTGTCGGTCAGCTGATTTTCTTCCGTGTTTATTCCGGCATGCTGAAATCCGGTGACACCATTTACAACCCGATCAAGGGGCGTAAAGAACGTGTAGGTCGTATTTTGCTGATGCATGCCAATGAGCGCGAAGAAATTAAGGAAGTGTTCGCGGGCGACATTGCCGCCGCGGTGGGTCTCAAAGAAGCGACCACTGGTGATACCCTGTGTGATCCCGCCAAGGAGATCATCCTGGAGCGCATGGTGTTCCCGGAACCGGTGATCCACGTCGCGGTTGAACCCAAGACCAAAGTTGATCAGGAAAAAATGGGTCTCGCGCTGAATCGTTTGGCGCAGGAAGACCCGTCGTTCCGCGTGCGCTCCGATGAGGAATCCGGCCAAACGATTATTTCCGGCATGGGCGAGTTGCATCTAGAAGTACTGGTTGAACGTATGAAGCGTGAATTTGGCGTGGAAGCGAACGTGGGTGCGCCGCAAGTGGCGTACCGTGAAGCCATACGCAAATCAGTTGAAGTGGAAGGTAAATTCGTCAAGCAATCCGGTGGTCGCGGCCAATACGGCCACGTCTGGCTGAAGGTCGAGCCGAATGAAACCGGCAAGGGCTTCCTGTTCGTGGATGCGATCAAGGGAGGTTCGGTGCCACGTGAATTTATTCCGGCGGTGAAGAAGGGCCTGGAAGAAACGCTGCCGAATGGCGTACTGGCCGGTTTCCCGGTGGTGGATGTGAAAGTCACCCTGTTTGACGGTTCTTACCATGATGTGGACTCCAATGAAAACGCTTTTAAAATGGCCGCTTCGATGGGTTTTAAGGATGGCATGCGCAAAGCCAGCCCGGTGCTGCTCGAACCGATGATGTCGGTTGAAGTGGAAACCCCGGAAGACTATACCGGCACCGTGATGGGCGATCTGTCTTCGCGTCGCGGCATGGTGCAGGGGATGGAAGATATGGTGGGTGGTAGCAAAGTGGTCAAGGCCGAAGTGCCGTTGGCGGAAATGTTTGGTTACTCCACTGCACTGCGTTCCGCAACGCAAGGTCGTGCAACCTATACAATGGAATTCAAGCATTATTCCGAAGCACCCAAGAGTGTGGCTGAAGCCATCATGAGCAAAAAATAATTTAGATTTGAACGAGAGGCGATAATCATGGCAAAGAGTAAATTTGAGCGCACCAAACCGCACGTCAACGTAGGCACGATAGGCCACGTAGATCACGGCAAGACCACCCTGACCGCCGCGATCACCACCGTACTGGCCAAGAAATTTGGCGGCGAAGCCAAAGC
>JANYHX010000189.1 GCA_025362155.1 Gallionella sp.
GAGATGGTCATGCCGGGGGACAACGTCAGCATCACAGTCAACCTGATCAACCCGATTGCGATGGAGGAGGGCTTGCGCTTCGCGATTCGTGAGGGTGGCCGTACTGTCGGTGCGGGGGTGGTTGCAAAGATTATTGAGTAGGAATACAATGCGCGCCCTTTGCGTGGTTCCGGGCATGATGCCGACACGCGATTCGTTCTTTAATTAGCGGCATTGCCGCATCATGCAAGAGAAGATTATGCAAAGTCAAAAAATCCGCATACGCCTCAAGGCGTTTGATTATCGCCTGATCGACCAGTCTGCTGCTCGTATCGTGGAAACAGCAAAACGTACCGGTGCAGTGGTAAATGGTCCAGTGCCCTTGCCTACCAAGATTGAGCGTTTCGATGTGCTGCGTTCCCCGCATGTCAACAAGACTTCGCGTGACCAGTTTGAAATTCGTACTCACCTGCGTTTAATGGATATCGTCGATCCTACCGACAAGACGGTGGATGCACTGATGAAGTTGGATCTGCCTGCCGGTGTGGATGTAGAAATAAAATTGCAGTAAACGTTTACCTGTAGCAAAAGAATTTGATTTTACAAAGTGGCAAAGTAGCGCGGGAGCCTCTAAAAATTCAGAGTTCGCCCAAATGCAAGGCGCGGGAAAAATTTCGCTGCGCCGCATATGTTGTATATGTAAGCAAAGAAATTTTTTACGCAACGCAGCAGTTGGGATGAAATCTGGGTTTTTAGAGGCTCCCGAAAAATCGGTTGACCAATTGTAGTCAACCCCTTAACAAGAGGAAATTAAAATGAGCTTAGGACTTGTCGGTCGCAAGATTGGCATGACCCGCGTTTTTACCGATGACGGTTCTTCGTTGCCGGTGACTGTGCTGGAAGTGTCCAACAATCGTGTCACTCAGGTTAAATCCGTGAACACCGATGGCTATACCGCTGTGCAATTGGCACACGGAGTGCGCCGTCCCGGTCGCGTCAGCAAGGCTGCCGCCGGACATTACGCCAAGGCGGGTGTGGAAGCGGGGAGTGTGCAAAAAGAATTCACCGTATCTTCCGAACAACTGGCTGGCCTGCAAGCAGGTTCTGTAGTCAGTGTCGAGATTTTTCAAGTAGGTCAGCTGGTGGATGTGACGGGTGTAACCAAAGGTAAGGGTTATGCTGGCACCATCAAGCGTCACCATTTCAAATCAGGTCGTGCATCGCACGGTAACTCCAAGTCGCATAACGTTCCCGGCTCTATCGGTATGGCGCAGGATCCGGGCCGCGTGTTTCCAGGCAAGCGCATGACTGGCCATCTGGGCGATGTGCAAAGGACTGTGCAGAATTTACAAGTGGTGCGTGTTGATGTAGCGCGTCAGTTGCTGCTGGTCAAAGGTGCCGTTCCGGGCTGTATCAACAGCAGCATTGTCGTGCGTCCCGCAGTGAAGGCAGGTGTGTGATGGAACTTAAAGTCATTAACGATAAGGGTCAGTCGAGCGCAAATCTGAATGCGTCTGACGAACTGTTCGGTCGCGAATATAACGAAGACCTGGTTCATCAGTTGATCACTGCCTATCAGGCTAATGCACGTGCGGGCAACAGCAAGCAAAAAGGTCGCAGCGAAATCGCCAAGAGTACCCGCAAGCCGTTTGCGCAAAAGGGTACGGGACGTGCGCGTGCCGGTATGGCGTCCAGCCCGTTGTGGCGCGGTGGCGGTAAGATTTTCCCGAACACCGGCGAAGAAAATTACACGCAAAAAGTAAATCGCAAGATGTATCGCGCAGGCTTGGCTTCGATCTTGTCCAGGCTGGTCAGTGAAAATCGCCTGGTAGTTGTCGACAGCTTGACGGTTGACTCCCCCAAAACAAAATTGCTGGCGCAGAAGATCAAAGGCTTGGGCGTGGATACCACCAAATTTCGCTTACTGATTATCACCGATAGCATCGATGAAAATCTGTATCTTTCCTCGCGTAATCTGGCCAATGTAATGGTATTGGAAGCCGATCAGACCGACCCGGTCAGTTTGGTGCGCTTTCCAAATGTTTTGGTAACGCGTAATGCGCTGGCTAAAATTGAGGAGATGTTTGCATGAGTACCCCCCAAGCTAACAAGCGGCAATTTAGTCAGGAGCGCCTGATGAACGTGTTGATCGCTCCGCAAATTTCCGAAAAGGCCACCTATGTTGCCGAAAAAAATGAGCAGGTTATTTTTCGCGTAGTGACGGATGCCACCAAGCCCGAAATAAAAGCAGCTGTTGAAATGATGTTCAAGGTGAATGTGAACAGCGTGCAAGTGGCGTGCGTCAAGGGCAAGGTCAAGCGCAGTGGCCGTGTCATCGGCCATCGTAACGACTGGAAAAAAGCTTATGTGTCTCTGGCGGACGGTCAGGAAATCAATTTTTCAGCAAGTGAGCAAGGATAATCATCATGGCATTGATTAAATTAAAACCAACCACACCGGGACAACGTGCCGTTGTGCGCCTGGTCAATCATGATCTGCATAAGGGTAAGCCCATTGCGGCATTGCTGGAAAAGCAAACCCGCACCGCCGGCCGTAACAATAATGGTCACATCACCACGCGTCATATGGGTGGCGGCCATAAGCAGCATTATCGTCTGGTTGACTTCAAGCGTGACAAGGATGGCATTCCCGCGACTGTAGAGCGTCTCGAATATGATCCAAACCGTAGCGCGAATTTGGCCTTGTTGTGTTACGCAGATGGTGAGCGTCGTTACATCATCGCGCCTAAAGGTATTGCGGCTGGCGCATCGCTGGTGAGCGGCTCAGAAGCGCCGATCAAGCCAGGCAATGCCTTGCCTTTACGTAACGTCCCGGTCGGTTCAACCATACATTGCATCGAAATGTTGCCGGGCAAGGGTGCGCAGTTGGCGCGTTCTGCCGGTACTTCGGTGCAGCTTTTGGCGCGCGAAGGCAGCTACGCGCAATTGCGTTTGCGTTCGGGCGAAATACGCAAAGTGCATATTGATTGCAAGGCTACGCTTGGTGAAGTGGGTAACTCTGAACACAGTCTGCGTTCTATCGGTAAGGCTGGTGCGATGCGTTGGCGCGGTGTTCGCCCAACCGTGCGCGGTGTGGTGATGAACCCGGTCGATCACCCGCATGGCGGTGGTGAAGGCAAAACGGCTGCAGGTCGTCATCCGGTCAGCCCATGGGGTGTGCCGGCAAAGGGTTTCCGTACACGTCGCAACAAACGCACCAGCGGCATGATTGTGCGTCGTCGCTTTCAGGTTTAAGGGGTAGATATGGCACGTTCAATTAAAAAAGGTCCATTTGTTGATGCCCACTTGCTCAAGAAGATTGAGACAGTGCGCGCGACCAATGATAAGCGCCCGGTCAAAACCTGGTCGCGCCGTTCCACGGTGCTGCCCGAGTTTGTGGGCTTGACGATTGCAGTGCACAATGGCAAACAACATATTCCGGTATACGTATCCGAAAATATGGTGGGCCACAAGTTGGGTGAGTTTTCCCTGACGCGCACCTTCAAGGGCCACTCTGCGGATAAAAAAGCCGTAGTCAAGAAAGCGGGGGCATGATGAAAGTCACTACTGCAGTTGCGAAAAAAATACATCTTTCGGCACAAAAAGGCCGCTTGGTGGCTGATCAGATTCGTGGCTTGCCGGTTGCGCAAGCACTCAACATCCTGACCTACAGTCCAAAAAAAGCTGCAACCATTATCAAGAAGGCCCTCGAGTCAGCGATTGCGAACGCTGAGCATAACGATGGTGCTGATATTGACGAATTGAAAGTCAAAGTTATTTACGTTGATAAGGCAGCATCGGGGAGAGGTTTCTCGGCGCGTGCCAAGGGTCAGGGCAATCGCCTTGAAAAGCAAACTTGCCACATCACTGTCAGCGTCGGGAGCTAGTTAATATGGGACAGAAAATTCATCCAACCGGTTTCCGCTTATGTATTCGTAAAAACTGGGATTCCAAGTGGTACGCCAACAGCAAAAATTTCGCTGACTTGTTGCTCAAAGACATTGAGGTTCGTGCCTACCTGAAAAAGAAACTGGCTGCTGCCGGGGTCTCC
>JANYHX010000052.1 GCA_025362155.1 Gallionella sp.
AAACGTGCCCGCCTGGCTGGTTTTTGGTATGTTCTTTGTAGTGGCTTCACTGGCCAATCTGTTCCTTCAGGAACGGCAATGCGGAGCCCTGGCAAGGCTTGCAAGTCTGGGTGTGCCCATCAGCATGATGATCTGGTCCAAAGCATTACCCTACCTGGCGATCAATGGACTCCAGGCCGCCCTGATGTTGGCTGTGGGTGTTTGGCTGATGCCGTTGCTGGGTGGAGATGCACTGTCACTGGCGGGCATACATTGGGGCGCTCTCTTGCTGGTATTACTGGCAGTGAGTATGGCGGCAATTGGTTTGGCATTGGCGCTGGCCAGTATAGTGAGAACACATGCACAAGCATCGGCGGTGGGTCCGACCGTTAACATAATCATGGCCGCGATTGGTGGAGTGATGGTGCCGAAATTTGTGATGCCTGAGTTTATGCAAAAGCTTGCGGAATTTTCGCCGATGGATTGGGGATTGGAAGGCATGCTTGCGGTGCTGCTGCACGGCAGTGATATGGTGGATGTATTACTGCCAGCGGCCAAGTTGATGGGTTTTGCCACGTTCATGGTCATCATTGCGGTACTTTTCTTTCGTCGCCCTGTCCCCTGATGAATCGAGACAACGAATGACCGGCGATTTTGCGGCAGATATGGTGGCATTCAGACTCGAGCTAAAAGCCTTGATCCTGTCCGCGGCTGATAAAGACGAGCCGCAAGGTGGTTTGGCTGATGACGACATACTGTTTGGCTCTGAATCGAGACTGATGCTGGACTCGCTCGACGCTTTGCAAATTTCCATGGAGATTCAAAAACGCTACGGGATACGTCTCGCGGACAGCAAGGAAACCCGGCGAGCCTTGACTAGCATTACCCATCTTGCTGAATATTTATCTGCGCGTCGAATATGAGACCGGTTTATCTCCATGGGAGAGCGCTAATCTCGGCACTCGGCGCAAATCTGCCCCAGGCTCTTTCCTGTGTCTCTGTCGGCGGGCGAGCCGCGCAACGGATGGAATTACCCGGCGGAACGGATTGGCCCTATTTCCGTATCGACCATCCCGAGCCGAACTGGCGCATGCGCGCGCAGCAGATTATCTGTGCGGCTGCCAAGGAAGCGGGGCTGGAAGCGATTCGAAATGTACCGCTTTTTGTGGCCTCCTCTTCTCTTGATATCGGCGCGATCGAAACCGGAGTAGTCCGTTCTGGGGATAGTTATGACTTTGCCGAAGAGATAGCGGGTTGGCTGGGCTGGACCGGGCAGGTCTATCTGGTTTCCAGTGCCTGCACTTCATCACTGCAAGCACTGCTGTCGGCCTCTAAACTCATCAGCTCGGGTTGGGTAAGCGATGCCGTGGTACTGGGTGTGGAGCTGGTCAATCGATACTCTGTTTCCGGTTTTGCAGCCATGCAACTGCTGACGTCAGACAAATCAAAACCGCTGGGCTTAAACCGTGACGGGATCACCCTCGGGGAGGCAGTAGCGGTGTTGCATTTGTCCAGCCGCCCGGCACGATGGCAGGTGTGCGGCGGGAGTCATATCGTCGATGGTCGCGATCCGACTGGTATCAATTCGCAAACGGTCATGCAAATGTGTGAGCAGGCTCTTATAGCCAGCGGGCTGAAAGCATCCGACATTGGCCTGATCAAATTGCAAGCCGCAGGCAACCAGGTAAATGATGCGAATGAATTAACCGGATTGATTGCGACATTTGCACCATTACCACCGCTGGTTACATTGAAAGCGCTGATCGGGCACACCTTGGGCGCATCAGGCGCCGCAGAAATTGCTTTGCTGACTGCATGTTTGGAATCTAATATTTGGCCGCAGCCAGGTTACCCGTTTGATCCTGATCTGCGTGCCGGATTGGCACCTGCCAGACCTGAGTCAGTACGTTATCTGTTGGCGTGCATACTGGGTTTTGGCGGAGGGCATAGCGCGGTGATTGTGGAGGATACTAACGCCCGCTTAAATGAAAAGGCAGAATTGCGCGCACAAGAAAATGAATAATTTTACCTGGCAAATTACCGGACGAACGTTAGCCGGGGTTTCCTCAGACACTGCTCTGCCTGATAATTGGCGCGATCAACTGGTGGGTCGTCTAGGATACCGTCCGCGTCGTATTGGAATATTGGCGGAGCTGGCACTCTCAGGCGCTCTGAATTGTCTGGATTCTGCCCATGAAACCAGGCTACCTAAAGGTGATGTATTGCGAGTATGCAGCTTGCGTGGCTCGATTTCAGCAATCTCCCAAGTGCTGGAGCAAAATAGAGATGATCTGCCCATGCCGTTCAGCTTTTTACAAAGTCAAACCGGGCAAATATTGCCAGCTCTTGCGGCCGCGTTGAATTGGCAAGGAGATGCGGGGGTGGTTGTGGCGCGTAACGCCATGAATCTGGCCAGGCTGGCTGGTCAACAGGCTGGGCGCAACGGCATGTTATTAGGCTGGGTTGAAGAAGTGGACCCCTGCCAAAGTTTTTGGCTCCGGCTCATACCGTGCACTGCGCCCGTAGCATGTTTTGTACTTGCTGTGAGTTTTGAGGAAATGGTTGCTCCAAAAACTCGATTCTGGAGATTAGCGCCGCAGGGGATGGAGCTTGCCTAGCGTGAATAATCACTCCAGGTCATTTCGATATTCCCGTCGCTTTGGGATTAACCTCGATTCTAATCAGCGCGTTTGGCGCGATGAAGTTGTTAGTATTGGAAAATGTTAATTGCCCTTCATGCTTGTAAAAAGCTTCCAGACGTCGTTTGTCACCACCAAAATGAAACGGGATGAACACCTTGCCGGTTATATGGCTATCTGTATCATCAGCCCGTCCGATTAACTTCTCGACTTCTTCTGGAGTCATGCCTATTCGCAGCTTGACAAATTTGCTCTTGGGAGCAGGTGTACCTATGATTTCTCCTTCCACTGTGCCATCTTTAGATTTGACTATGCGCCCGTTTGGCGTTGATGCCTTGGAAGTGGCGGTGGTATCAGTGGGATGCTGGGACGCGCAGCCAACGAATAGAGTGAGGCAAATAGCGAGTAGGTATCGTTGCATTTTATGGCCTCCCAAAAAGTGTGTGGTGTAACAAAAGTTGCATAAGCCTGAATAGCTTTGGTCGTACTCCTCCTAGCCGGCTTATTTTTGCAGGGTTTGCCTGGCTTGTCGATCAGGTCAGCAATTTCCATAGTAATTTGGTTGCCAAGGCGATCAGTAATACAGCAAACAGTTTACGCAGTAATCCTACTTTCAGGTAATGCGTGGCTTTTGCGCCCAGCGGTGCGGTGATGGTGCTGGCCAGTGCAACCCAGAACAGGGCGGGCAGATAAACAAAGCCCAGGCTATGGGCGGGCAAGTCATGGGCGCTCACGCCTGTAAGCACATAGCCTATCGTGCCGCCGACCGCCACCGGAAAGCCGATGGCGGCGGAGGTGCCGATCGCATTTCTGAGCGAGACATTGCACCACAGAAGGAAGGGAACGATTATCGTACCGCCGCCTATGGATACCAGACTGCTTAACCCGCCGGTGAGTATACCGGCCAGCGTTATGCCTCCGATGCGGGGTAACTGGCGCGAGGCAGGCGGACGCACCTCCAACAGCATTTGTGCCGCAGCGAAATAAACGAATAGCGCAAAGAATATTCCCAGCCCGCGAGTTGGGATGGATGCGGCTAACAACGTCCCCAAGGCCGTGCCGATCAGAATGCCGGGGGTAATGCTGCGCACCACCTGCCAATTCACTGCGCTGTGCTGGTGATGCTTGCTCATACTGGCGAGAGAAGTAAACAGGATGCTTGCCATCGAGGTGCCGAGGGCTAAGTGCATTATATTTTCAGCGGGAAACTGTTGTGCGTCGAATAGCATCAGCAGCACAGGCACCAGCACCAAGCCGCCGCCGACGCCGAACAGCCCGGCCAGATAGCCGGTGATTGCGCCAAGAATTAAATAAGCTGCATCCCACCCCATCAGTCGTGTGCCAACTTGTCGGTAATGAATTTCCATTCGGCAGGATCAAGCGGCGTGATGGACAGGCGATTGCCGCGCTGCAATGTGCGCATGCGTTCCAGTTGCGGATGTTTGCGTAATTCATCGATGGTGATGAGGGAAATCTTCTTTACCAGTCGCACGTCCACATTGAACCAGCGCGGAGTTTCTTGCGTGGCCTTGGCATCGAAGTATTTACTGTTGCGTTTGAACTGGGTCGCATCGGGATAGGCATGACTGCTGACTTTGGCAATACCGGCGATGCCGGGCTCCTTGCAGTTGGAGTGATAGAACAGCACGCCATCACCTATTTTC
>JANYHX010000063.1 GCA_025362155.1 Gallionella sp.
TGCTTCGCCGATGACCGACTCGGCTTTCCCTAAGGAAATGATTAACACCATGGTGCCGATGAAGCGCGCGGGCACCCCGGAAGAAGTCGCCGATCTGATTGCCTTCCTCGCCTCCGATCGCGCCGCTTATATTTCGGGGCAGATCATCTCGATCAACGGGGCGATGGCCTGATTACGTTTCGCAAGAAGTGAAATATTGTAGGGTTTGTCCCACGCACTGCTTTGGATATGCCGCAGTGTGCCATTTCCAGACATTCAACTTGATATATAACTTTGTTCACGGCACGATGCGGTCATGAAGATACTTTTAATTAGGCTTCGTTAAGCATCCGCATCGGAATCTATTACTGACCATCGAAAAACTACAAGATATCGAAGAAGAGATTGACGAAGCGTTCGCACAGAACGAGCTCGCAAGCCTGCCGTTTGCGCAATGCGCATGGACACTGTCGTCAGTCGTCGAGGATCATCACTTCAAGATCGCGGTAATGTCCCCGCTGGAGGCACCGCAAGCGGCGATATATGTAGACGGCCTGATGAACGCACTGACGTATCCGCTTCGCGTGTGTCATCAACGAGCTGTTAAAGGGATGTTTACGTTCAATCGCGAACTCATCGATGAGCACTATCAACTCGCAGATGACTGGCTAAATCGAGCAGAGGACTATGCTCACTTCTGCACCATCTTCCCTCTGTTTCATGCAAAGGAGATCGGCCTTGCAGTGCAAGGAAATGACCTAATTCCGACAGACTGGTCAGCGGATGATCTATCTTATGAGGTCTATGACCGATTTATCGCAAAGCGCAATCCAGATCGAGAAGTCGGTCTAGATCCCAATCAGATCAAACGCGAGCTTTTGACGAATATGCACGTGAGTGGCGGAGTCTACTCAGTCGATTTCACCCGCCGGCTAATGAAGAAACTTTCACTCGCCTTTGAAGGGCCGTTGAGCAGTCGCCATGCTTTACCCGACAATTGGCAGTTCACATACTTTTCTCTTGCGCAGTACCGATCCATCTTCATCTGCCTTCAATCTATGGCCTATGCGTGGTTTGCCGCACGGCAAATTGCCGCTGCAGACGGTGCGGCTGCCATCGCATTCTCAAGCGCTGTTTGGACGCCGAGAAAAGGGATACTTCTAATCGCAATCGCCAGACACACAGGAATCCAGAAGTCGGTAGTCCAGAATGTATTGCGATACCTGACCTTCGGTGAGGTGAACGTCAGAAATCCAGACATTGCCATTCAACCGATAGTCGATCTTACGAACGGTCAGTATGCGATCTCACCATTTGTAATGACACATGTACATGCAGAGCGGAATCTGTGTGTGCTGTTGAACCAAGTGCCAGAGGACCGCAAACTTTACTTACAGCTCGTGGACGAGAAGGAGAGCCAAGCTAGATCTGAGACCATCACTTCCCTTTTTGGACTTGGATTAGACTTCAAACACGGTCCACTCGATGGCACCGATCTTGACCTCGCGATCATTGATCGGGAAGCGAAGATATGTCTCTGCATTGAGATCAAATGGTTTATCGAACCAGCCGAGGTCAGAGAGGTGCTGGCACGATCAGAAGAGCTGCGAAAGGGTGTTACTCAAGCCCAAAAGATCGCAAAGATGTTTTCTGACAATGACGCACGTTTGATGTCATTGCTGCAGATTGACCAATCCTACGACTTTCAGACAATGGTTGGTTCTGCAAACTTCATCGGTGGGCACCGCGTACAACATCCAGATGTACCAATAACGAAACTGTGGCACTTAGCTTCAAAGATTCAGGAATTTCAAAACCTCGCCCAAATCATGGATTGGCTCCGAAGCCGAAGCTATCTCCCGTGCAAAGATCAGGACTACAAGATCTCCGAAGTTGCTATTCAATCTGGGAAATGGAAATCACGCTGGTATGGCATCGCGTATGCGTAACCCCTCGATCAAGCAGACACATGGGCGAAAATATCCGCCATGTATAATTAGCAGAAGTCGAATAAGCCACTGCCTGTCAGATCAAGCCTGAGCTACTTCACCGTTACAACGGTGCTGCATGGAACATGTTCCACAACATCGGCTCGATCAGTTTTCATCACTTCGACCTAAAAATAATCTCTTTCATGCGCTCTAGTTTTGGCGACACCACAGGCACCGTCAACATGGTGCTGGCGACGGCCATCAGCAGCAGGGCGGTAAAGGTTTCGCTGGTGATGAGGCTTTTGTCCAATAGCACGTTAACAAATATGATCATGATCAGCGCTTTGGTTTGCAATAACCAGCCGATCAGCGATGCTTCGCCAGGTTGCCATTTAAGTATTTTTCCGGCGACATGAGCACCCAGTAATTTCCCTGATACCGAAGCAAACAACAATACTCCTGCGGCAATGAATACCGCCGCGCCACCCAAGGCCCAATTAGTACGCAGACCTGTGCTTAGAAAGAATACCGGCATGGCGACCAGCAGCACATGGTGGCGCAGCATATCCATCTGTTTCTGGTCGAACCAATCGGCATTCATGATCGCTCCCGCCAGGAACGCACCAACCATGAAGTGAAGCCCGGACCAGTCGGCGCCGAAGCCGCACACGGCCAGCCAGATCAAGCCCACATACCAGCGATCCCGCTGCGGCAACCGCACCATCAGTTTGCGGAATAAATAACCCATCAACGCAAAGGTCAGCAGAAACCCGGCCTGTTTGCCCACGCGCTGCCAATCCATCAGGATCAGCGCAAGCACACCCCAGATCGCGATGTCATCAATACTTGCGTAACGCAGGATGCGCTGGCCGATGGGTTGACGCAGAATTTCCAGCTTCTCCATCAGCAGGATCAGAATGGGCAGCGCGGTAACGGCGCAGGCCATGCCGACCCCCACAACAAATTGCCAGGTCATCGCCTTGGATCCTATCCAGCCGTCATACATCAACATTCCTGCAGCAGCGATGCAGCCGAACAGCAGCGGCGTCCCCAGTGCCAGCCCGGCGGTGATGCCGCTTTCGCGACGATGTTCCCAGGCCTTTTGCAAATCCAGTTCGATACCGGCGATCCAGACGAAAACCATCACTGCCCACCAGGCGATGCCGTTCAACGACTGGATTACCGCTGGATTGAAAACAAAGGCGTAATAATCCGGAAAGGCCGCGCCCAGTATGCCGGGGCCGAGCAGGATGCCGGTGATGATTTGCACCACCACCAGCGGCGCGTAATACTCCGTCTTGCCTACTCTCCAGATCAGATAAGGAATGGTGAAGATCAGCATCATCGCGATCAGGAATATTTCAGTGGTGCTCATTGTTGTATGCATGGTCTAACCTCTCCCAAATCGCCGCCACAACAACAGCGGTAAACGCAACAAAAATCCACACATCAGCCGCAAGTGCATCCAGCTCAGCAGGGTATTGTCGCGCAGATAATTGAAATGCGAGATACCGCCTTCGGCTACGCTGAAGTAGCGTACCGGCGAGGCAATGTTGATTGGTTTGACACCATGCCAACACAGGCGAACAGCGGCTTCCGGATCGAAATCAAAACGCCGCATCCATGGGCTGCTTTCCATAATCAGGCGCAGCGGCTTGACCGGATAAACACGAAAACCAAACAATGAATCCCCTATACCCGCCCACAATGTTTCCACATTGGCCCACCAATTTGAAAGCTTTCGTCCGCCCACGCGCAACACTGGCGCGCTGGCGTCGAACACCGGCTTGCCCAGCACGACAGCATCAGGATGCGCGATCGACATCGCCATGAATTCAGGAATCATGTCAGCCGGATGTTGCCCATCAGCATCCATCGTCAGCACATGCGTATAGTCCGCCGCGTCGGCCTGCTGCAAACCATGCAGCACAGCCGCACCCTTGCCCTGATTGGTGGGCAACGTGAATACCTTGAGTGCCGGGTCCGTTACGGCGAGCGCAAGTAAGGCCTCCGCTGTGCCATCGGTGCTGCCATCCACTACTA
>JANYHX010000088.1 GCA_025362155.1 Gallionella sp.
TGATGCCTCGGATCGCCTCGAGGGCAACCTTGGCCTTGAACTCGCCACTGAAAATCTTGCGCTTCGTTTCGCTCATAACCTGCTCCTTGTTACAGCAGGTTACCATCTTAATTAACTGTCCGAAAATCGGGGTCCACTATAGGCATTCAGGACGATAATCTGTATCGCACACAAGAGTCCAAGAACTTCAACTTGGTGCCGGTTCAAGGCGGGTTCTTTCCGGCGCCGCTGGCGGGAGGGCTGACGAAAATGGACAGCACGAATATCTTCCTGAACCCGCATGATCGCCGTGTGAAATATGCCTATGTGCAGGACGAATGGGGTTTCACCACGGACTGGTATCTGACCGCAGGCGTGCGTGAGGATCATTATTCCGATTTCGGCAACACCACTAATCCGCGCTTGGCGCTGGTATGGGAAACCGCTTACAACCTGACCACCAAGGCGCTTTACGGCAGGGCGTTCCGTCCGCCTTCATTTGCCGAGCTTTATAACATCAATAATCCGGTAGCATTGGGAAACCCCAACCTTAAGCCGGAGAGCATCGATTCCCGCGAATTGGCTTTTTCCTGGCAGGCGACCAGCGCGTTACAGGCGAACCTGAACCTGTTCTACTATAAAATGAATGACATCCTGCGCTTCGTCCAGGATCCGGTTACCGGTATTTCTACTGCAGAGAATGCCGGCCGGCAGCATGGCCAGGGTTTCGAGACCGAGCTGGTCTGGGATGCGGCTGCCAACCTGAGGTTGTCCGGCAATTACGCGCATCAACGTTCCATCGATGAGGTAACCGGTCAGGATGCGGGAGCCGCGCCGGAGAACCACGTCTATGCGCGCGCGGACTGGCGCTTCATACCGCACTGGACGCTGGACACGCAACTCAACTATGTCGCCGATCGCAAGCGCGAGCCGGGAGATACCCGTGCGCCCATCGCCAATTACAAGACCGTGGATATCACGCTGCGTAACCAGACTCGCAGCAGCGATTGGGGTGTTTCGTTCAAGGTGCTCAACCTGTTCAACGCCGACGCGCGCGAACCTTCGCCGATGCCGGTGCAGATTCCCTATGATTTGCCGCTGGACCCCAGAACATGGCGCGTTGAATTGACCCACCAGCTTTGATGAACAAGAGGCAACTATATTCGCCGGCCACACCCGTTCCTGTTTGTCATGCCGAAGCAAACCACCACAGGGTGCGCCATGAGCACCCATAGCGATGAATTATCCGGGTTCATTCGAAGTATTGTGCCGCTGACTGTGCTTTTATTTTTTCCGGCGCTGTTCATCACATCGCCGGCATGGGGTGTGGAGGTGGATGCTATCGCCGTGATCTCTCCCGACATCGGTGAACCTTACCGGGGGATATTCGCGAAAATAATCGAGGGTATCGAGAACAAAGTGGGTTCCCGGATGGTGAATCATCTGGTGCAACCTTCCACGGATATCTCCGCTCTCAAGTCCAGCCTGCTTCACCAGAACACCAAAGTGGTGATTGCCCTGGGCCGGCAGGGCATGAAAACGGCTGCTGCACTGAATAACGGCATCAAGGTGGTAGTAGGCGGCGTGCTGACTGTGCCGGAGGATGAGGCGCGCGGACAACCGGTGATCAGCCTGTCGCCGGATCCTTTGCTGTTGTTCGCCCGCATGAAGGCGCTGATGCCGGCGGTGAAGCGCGTGTTCGTCGTCTACGATCCCAATTTCAACGGCTGGCTGATCAAGCTGGCCAAAGAATCAGCGCGTACCAATGGGCTGGAGTTGGTCACATATGAGGCACAGGATCTGCGCAGCGCGGTGAAGTTTTATCAGTCGATCTTTTCTGCATCTGACAGCCGCAGGGACGCGTTATGGTTGCCGCAGGATCCCACCACAGTGGAGGAAAGTTCGGTATTGCCTTTGGTGTTGCAGGAATCGTGGAATCAAAACCTCACGGTATTTTCCAGTAATTTCGGGCATGTCCGGCGCGGCGTATTGTTTTCGCTATATCCCGATAACGTTGCTCTGGGGAAAAGTCTGGGCGGGATGGCCGAAGCCATTTTGGCTTCCGGTGATTATTCGAAGCGCGGCATGCTGCCGTTGCGCGATGTGCAGATCGCGGTCAATCTGCGCACCGCCCAACATCTCGGACTCGACCTGAGTCATCAGCAGAAGACATTCGACACGGTGTTTCCGGAGCCTTGAAGCACATCTCATGAAGAGGATAGTCAGAGCTTTTCTCCGCGCATATACCTTCCGGCGTCAGCTGATTATCACAGTGACGGCAGGCGTTCTTTGCATGGCGTTGTTTTCATCGTTGCTGAGCTCGTCGCAGGCCAACGACCGGGTGCGCCGCAACCTTATCGAGCAGGGCCAGCGCATTACCGAGAGTCTCGCGCGCCAGAGCACGCTGGCGCTGCTGTATGGTTCACCCGATAACGCTGCCGAGGCAGTGAAAGCGACCCTGGCTTTTCAAGGCGTGGAGCGCGTGGAGATCCGCGACACCAGCCAGCATTTGCTGCTGGAGCGCGGTATTGCCAACCCTGTCAAATCTTCCGGTGAACCTGCCGTTCAGCCTGACCGTGAAGCAGAGCCGGAATCTTCTGCCATTCTCTTCGCCGAAAATGAGCACGCCTGGCAATTCGACGCGCCGGTGCTGTCCCAGCCCGGCGCAGAATCGCCATTCCAGATGCAGGAGACTGCGCGTGTATTACTCGGCAGTGTTTCTGTAGTGGTGAGCAAGGCGGCGCTGGACCAGATGACCAGGGATATTTTCATAGTCAACATGGCGTCGTCGTTTTCATTCGCGCTGTTGTTCCTTTTGCTGATCCGTTTCCTGACCAATCGCATGACTCGGCCACTCGATAATCTGTCGGCCAGTATGGCGCGCGCCGAATTGGGTGAGTCCAATGTGCGTGCGGTGCAGGGTGGGCCGAAAGATATCGCGGATATGGCTCACGCGTTCAACAGCATGATGACAGTGCTGGAGCAACGCGAGGCTGAACTTCGCCGGTTCAATGAAACGCTGGAACAGCGTGTTATCGAGGAGGCGGTAAAAAGCCGCGAAAAGGATCATATGCTGATCCAGCAATCCCGCCTCGCGGCGATCGGCGAAATGATCGGCAACATCGCGCATCAATGGCGCCAGCCGATCAACGCGCTGACATTGCTGCTTGCCAACGTGAAGGATGCCTACGATCACGACGAACTGGACAAGGACTCCCTCAACAAGTCGGTGAAGGACGGCCAGGCCATCATCCAGCGCATGTCCACCACCATAGACGATTTCCGCAACTTCTTCCGGCCCAATAAGGAAAAAGTTCTGTTCAGCGTGAATGAGGCCGTGGAGGATGTCATGCGCATCATGGAAGCGGCTTTCAAAAACAGCGGTATCACCATTTCCATCAAGGGGAACGAAAGCGTGGTCGCTTACGGCTATCGCAACGAATATGCCCAGGTGCTGATCAATCTTCTGGCCAATTCCAAAGAGGCTGTCCAGGAACGCAAGATCGAAGATGGGCAGATGCTGATCACG
>JANYHX010000057.1 GCA_025362155.1 Gallionella sp.
CACCACCACTGGATCGCTGGCTGCGGGTGCAGGTTGAACTGTGGGCATAGCAGGTTTCTCAATGACTTTGCCACGGGGCACAACGAAAACGAATATCAAAAGTGCCACAGCGAAAATGATCAGCGGTGTCACTATCCCAATTTTCTTCATGGGATTATTTTTTTGTGTTGGAATCAGGCATGAATGCCGCGCGAATAAAATCTGTTATGGCTTCAATATCGCTTCGACTAAGTTGGGAACCGAAGCCCATCATTGCTGTGCCAGGACGACCATTTGTAATAGAGGCAATCATGCGTTTACGCGTCAATTCCGCAGCGGCCTCCGGCGAAGTGAAATCTCGTGGCGGGGGTTGCATTCTTCCGGTGGTTGCGCGGGAACCAGTCTCGCCGTGACACATGGCGCAATTTTGCATATATAACTTGCCACCCCGGCTTGCCAAAAGCTTGCTGTCTGGTGGCGCATGTGCGTCGGTGTTGTTACCCAGCTTCATAAATGTCTTGCGCACGTAATCCACCACGCCCTCAATTTCCGGTCCGCTGAGCTCGGAGCCCCAGGCAATCATGGCAGTGCCTGGCCGACCGTGAGTAACCGAATTGATCATGCGTTCACGCGTCAACTCGATGGCAGCTTCTGGAGTAGTGTAATTTCTCGGCGGCGGATCCAGTCCTTCCCTTGCGCGGCTTTGACCATCTCCTTTGTCACCGTGGCATACCGAACAGTAATTGTGGAAAATATAAGCGCCGGGACGTGTTACCCCAGGAACAAAGGTGTGATGTTCTCCGGCCATCACATTGCCCACTAACCCCAGCCCAATCAAGGCAAATATTAAGTGTGTCCACAACCATGCAGCCAAATGCCGACGGGGGTTTTTGTTTTCTTCGGGTAAAGTTTGAGAGGAGTACATAATACTAAGTTTGAACCTCATAATGCTTCAATATAATAAATAGGGGGAAGTTTTAAAAAATACCAAGTGAATAATCAAGGAAATGAAAAATGGTATCATGCCCTTCAGTATTATGGCAAATCCTCAGACGGCACGTTGTGTCTGGAGTTTAAGCCACGCTTGCATGAATTTCAATTTTACGTGTATGCTTAAAAAACTCTGCGTGGACTCCTAAATTAGGAATGAAAATGACAAAACGACCCTTGGGAATTATTTTTGCTGCCATTATTGCTTTGGGCGGCTGCACTATGTCTGGATCATCCCCAACGAAAGACGTTGAAAAAAAAATCCCCGATCAACTCACCTTTCCCCCCCCACCTGATGAGCCGCGATTTTACTTTGAACGATCAATACATAGTAGTGCAGACGTATTTGTGGATACCGAGGCGGATCGATTTCGTCGTTCTTTTACCGGGGAACGGACGAGTGGAGAAGGCTTGGTCAAACCCTATGGCGTTGCGGTACACCACGGACGCTTGTTTGTTGGGGAAACAGTACTCCGCTATGTGGCGGTATATGACTTCCCGCAGAAAAAGTTTTTTAAAATCGGCGTTGATGAAGACGAGGATGGCCACGGAAAGTTAAACATGCCAATGGGGCTGGACGTGGACAAGGAGGGTAATCTCTATGTATTTGACGGCAAGATTAAACAAGTTATGGTCTATGATAGGGATGGGAAATTTCTACGTTCTATTGGGGATCCAGATAAAATTGCTCGACCCGCAGGAATCGCCGTAAATCCGGAAGGTACGCGCATTTATGCAGTGGACATTGGCGGAAGTAGTTCCAATGAACACAGGGTAGTGGTATTAGACGCGAAGAGTGGCGCAGAGCTATTCACTATCGGTAAACGTGGAATCGAACCCGGCGAATTTAATCTGCCACGAGATGCGGCCATTGCTCCGGATGGCTCTGTATATGTAGTTGACGGGGGCAACTTCCGCGTCCAGAAGTTTACCTCTGATGGCAAATTCATCAGTACCTTTGGAGCTATTGGCCGACAAATGGGGCAATTTTCCCGTCCCAAGGAAGCTGCTGTGGATGCGGCTGGAAATGTCTATGTAGTAGATGCTGCCTTCGGCAATTTTCAGATATTCAATTCTGAAGGGCAATTGTTGCTCGCTATTGGTAACCGATCAAACACCGATGGGCCAGCAAAATTTTCCCTCCCTGCTGGAATCGCAGTGGATGGAGATGGACGGATATATGTAGTAGACCAGTTTTTCCGCAAAGTGGATGTTTTCCGTCCGGTTGGCCTTGCTGAAGAAGATGGGTTTATCGGCAAAAACGCAATAGAAAGAAATGCCATGGGCATTCAATCCACCCCTCCCTCTGAAGCTGGTAAAAAACAGCCCGCCGCTCCCTCCGAGCCTAGTAAATAAAGGAAAGTTTACTTCCTGCGGATGGGGTCAAAATTGCATCCGCAGGATATTTCTGAAATTAGCAGAGATTTGCAATGAAGAGCGGGAATACCCCCCCCTTCCAATCCTATTTGTTGATGGCCTTAATGCTGGCTGTCATCGCGTTATACGCCGGATCATTATCCGTGCCATTAGTATTTGACGATTTCACTTTTTTTGCTACCCCCGAAACCCTTTCGCATTACAGCCACTTCAGCCTGGAACTGCGCTGGCTCCCCTATGCCTCCTTAGCCGGAACAGTCGCCTGGTTTGGGCTTGACCTATTCTGGCTGCGGCTAGGCAATGTAGTGCTGCATGCAGCCAATGCAATCACCTTATTTTTCCTGTTGCGGCGACTTTTCCAAGTAACGCTGACTCCCCACTATGCAACAGATGACCAGCCCCTATCGCCGTCGTGGTTTGCATTTTTTGGCGCCCTGATTTTTGCATTACATCCCATCGCCGTCTATGACGTGGCCTACCTCATCCAGCGCTCCACGTTGATGGCCACCCTGTTTGTACTATTGATGCTGCGCGTCTATCTGGAAGGATTACTACGCGGGGGCTGGCAATGGATGCTGGCTGCCGTGCTGTTTTATGTGGCGGCCGTCTACTCCAAAGAGCACAGCATTGCCGCACCTGGGATAGCGCTGGCCTTGACATTACTCATCCGTAAACCCTCGGTCGCGTTGCTCAAACAGATCGCACCCTATGTTGTTTCGCTGGCAGTGATCGCGGCAGTAGTTATATTGACTTTTTTTTCCCACGGGATTTTGGGTGTTGCCTATGAGCCTCGAGGTATGGAGATGCTTAATCTATCCGCAAAACTGCATGGTCTGACGGAATTACCGAATGTCTATGCACTGAGCATCCTCACCCAATCCTGGCTATTTTTTAAATATCTGGGACTATGGCTATTACCGAACCCGGCATGGATGTCAGTAGATATGCGCGAACCCTTTGCCTTGTCACTGTGGGGTTGGCGTACCCTG
>JANYHX010000096.1 GCA_025362155.1 Gallionella sp.
CCTTCACGATCCGGACGAACTTGTTCAAATCCGAGCAGGCCTGCTTGAACTCGGTGACGTTATCCCGATAGGTCAGGGTTAGCAGATGATCGGCGCGTACCGTCAGAATCAGCTGGCGTATCCGGGAACGGGCGCGTCGGACCGCCCGGTCTTCGTGGTCTACCCGGTTGTCGGATAACCCCTTGCCCGCCTTGGCAGGGGCGATGGCCGAGACAAACGACCATCCAATTTCCCCCCATCCTTTGCCATAGTCCCGAAGAATGATCCGGAATTTCCCCTCGTCGAGATGTGTCCTCTGTTCAAGTCTAAGGGCGGCTTCGCCGCCCCCTCCGGCCGCGCTGGCGCTGCGGGCGGAGGAAGCGGCTGCGCTGTCCTCGGGCTGCTGTACCTGGTCACTACACATTGCGGGTCTCCTTCGAAACGTTGCGGAGACCAGATCATGGTTAGCGGGGTACGCCGGAAAAAGCACGCAGCAGGAACGACAATTCCACGCAGACTCCGCGTCGAATTGATGTACCGCAGAAACAGGGAGTTAACTAAACGCGGTTGCGCCGCCGCGTCAGATTGTTTTCTTCTTCGGGCCGCGCTTTTTAGCTGGGTCCCGTGGGTCGATCTCGCTTAACCAGCGCAAGACCACCTCGAACTCGTAGTCTTCGCCGCCCGCCAATTTCTGCACTTCCTGACTCCCGGCGATCACTTTCATGTCCGCGCCTGGTTGCGTCCGCCAAAGGCGAATCGCGACCTCCTGGCATGCGATCTTTCCTCGCTGGCGCCTGTCGAGGGTGCGTTTTCCGTCCGCCACGCTTTCACGCTCTGTGGCGGTTTCTTCCGGTTTTTCTGCGGCGGGTGCCGGGCAAAGCGACATCGAAGATTCTGTTTGCTGTGGCGCTAATGAATCGACATCGGGTTGCGGTGACTTAGGCGATGAGGCGTCCAAACCCTCGCCTGGTCGTTCATACTCGATGTTCCAGCCTGGCGGAAACCAGAATGCCGGGAGCGGAATGCCCCAACGCTCGCACCATTGCTGCATCGACCATCGCTCAATCACTGCGAATCTAAGCAACTTGCGATTAAAGCGCTGCCCCTGGATGCAGGCGTGTACCTCGTCGATGTAATGGCGGATGAAGAATTCCGGTTGGCTGCCAGCGTTGGGGTCCCATTTTTCCAAGGCAAGGGTTGTGCAGAAGAGATGCCCATTCAATATCGCGTCTAGCAGCGTCCGGAAATTATCGCGCACGAGCAGCGGGCATCGAATCCAGAGCTTGTCCGGATCGTGGTCGGCCCAGCGGAAGGCTATTTCCCAGACGGATAATTCGTCGTTCAGAAGCGGCATGATCTACAGGTGCGAATATGGCAGAAGTTGCGCAGAATATCAGCATACGAAAAGACGGACGCCGCGACCATCGCCATACCCGTGCCATTAGGTACGCAAAACCCCACAGGCTCGCCCGCTCTTTGGCGTAGGGCGCCGGCGAGCAAGCCTGTGGATTTTTGCTATTGGCGTATCGGAAGTTGGCTTATATGCTTGATACTTAGGATAAAGGCTTTGATTTCACTGTTTGCGGCCCTATTATCTACACATTTCCGCAACCAGTTATATGACAGCTACTTTATGGGAAATGATGCGATACGCCGCAAAACCGTCTCTATAATCTAACCAGACTCAATATTAGATAAGTGCAAATACACCGCAGAGTTTCAAATGCATCAGTGCTATGACGGATTAGAACCATGCTCAACCGAAGTGAATATTAACGCAAACAAAGAGGAACGCCGCATGAACGAAATGCAACGAAACCTGCTTATAGCAGTGGTCGCAATCATATTTGCAATGTTGCTCTATCCGCCGTACCGAGTCATGGGAATGAACGGTTTTGTCTCTGAGTCTGGATATGCATGGCTCATCGATCTTCCTGCCCGGTCCACTATAGACATTGGAGCGCTGCTGATTCAGTGGGTTGGTGTGTTGGCGCCGACCGAAAATTGACCAGTTTTTGAGGGTTGTGCCGACTAAAAATTGACCAGGGTGTTCAATCGCCTGCTTAACTTTTAAGCAGGGAGACGAGGTGATCACCATGGACATGTTGGGCAAGGTTAGGCGCAT
>JANYHX010000127.1 GCA_025362155.1 Gallionella sp.
CCGAATTCTTCATTTTTGAAGATGCGCGAGATGGGCTTACCGTCTTTTTCGGCTTCTACAAACTCACCAAACAGGCGGGTGACTTCAGCGATTTGGTCATCACTCATTTCCTTGCGCTTGCTGCCCAGGCTCTTGCGCATCTTCTGCCAGAAGGCAGATGCGTCGATGAGTTGTATCAAGCCTTTGCGGTGTTTCGGTTTGCGGTTGGAGAGTATCCAGACATAGGTGCTGATACCGGTGTTGTAGAACATGTCGGTGGGCAGGCCGATGATGGCTTCCACCAAGTCGTTCTCCAGCACGTAGCGGCGGATTTCGCTCTCGCCCGAACCTGCGCCGCCGGTGAATAGCGGCGAGCCATTCAGCACGATGCCGAAGCGGCTGCCGCCATCTACCGCCGGGCGCATTTTGTTAATGAGGTGCAGCAGGAACAGTAGAGAACCATCCGAAACGCGCGGCAAGCCGGGGCCGAAACGGCCGTTGTAGCCTTGGGTTTCGAATTCCTTGCGGATTTCTTTTTCAACCTTTTTCCATTCCACACCGAACGGTGGATTGGAAAGCATATAGTCGAACTTGCGATGCGGATGTCCATCTTCGGAGAGGGTGTTGCCAGGAATAATGTTGGCGACATCCTGTTCTTTGATGAGCATGTCTGCTTTGCAGATGGCGTAGGACTCGTCGTTGAGTTCCTGCCCGTACATGGTGAGCCGCGCATCAGGGTTGTGTTCATCAAGGTATTCCCCGGCAATGGAGAGCATACCGCCCGTGCCTGCCGTTGGATCATAGATGGTGCGTACCACGCCCGGCTTGGCCAGCACATCGTCGTCTTCGATGAACAGCAGATTGACCATCAGGCGGATGACTTCACGCGGGGTGAAGTGTTCACCGGCAGTCTCGTTGGAGATTTCCGCAAACTTGCGGATCAGTTCTTCAAACACTAAACCCATCTGCGTATTGCTGACGGCTTCGGGATGAAGGTCAATGTTGGTGAATTTTTCTGTGACCTGATACAACAAACCAGCCCTCGCTAGCCGATCAATCTGGATATGAAATTCAAAGCGCTCAAAGATGTCGCGGACCGCCGGTGCAAACGCCTGGATGTAGCTATAGAGGTTCTCACGGATTTGATCCTGATCGCCCATCAGCTTCTTCATGTCCAGCGGCGAGGTGTTGTAAAAACCAAGTTTCGTTTTGCGCAACAGGAACAGTTCCGGGTTCAGCCCGGCTTTTAGTTGTTTAACGTTTTCAGTCAGCACCGCAGGCTTGGTGGCTTCGAGCACACAGTCGAGGCGGCGCAACACGGTGAACGGCAGAATCACCTTGCCATATTCGGATTGCTTGTAGTCACCCCGCAGAAGGTCGGCAACCGACCAGATGAAGGAAGAAAGCGCTTGTTGATTCATCAATAAGTCCGTAGTGATTTGTCGAAATGTTAATTAGCTAAATGAGAGATGAAAGGATCAGCATCATTTGCCTTCCACGGCGCAACCGATGGGACGTTGTTTCTTCGGCTCAGTGAATCCCGTTTGTTTTATTTATTAGCCCTGAGCGGATTTGCGAATCATACCGTCAAACCACTTCCCCCCAAACCATTTCCCCACACCACGTCACCCCAACCTGTTTGTGATGTTCACGGGCGATGGCTGTTTTCTTTTTTATATTTCTGTTTCAAAGCGGCTCAAAATCTGTGGCAATAGCATTTGCGGTCGCTATGTTCAGGCCTGCCTGTGTGGCGAATTCAGGCCAGTTATCCAGTGCGGCACGCACGTCGGCAATCAAATCCAGAGGGCGACGGACACCAAAGCGGTCGGCTTCCACCAACATATCCGCGCGCGCAATCGCGCTGAATTTTCCGTTGACGTTCATCAGGTGCTGGTAGGTCCATTCCCCTTTGGGATTGTATGCATGGGTCAAGTCATAAGCCGGGGCGAGTTCCCATGATTCGCCCTGCTTCAAGCGGAAAGTAAAATTCTTGGTATGGTCGTCGCAGTTTTTTGCCATGACGTTAAAGGCCATGCGCCGGAAGGCCTGGCTGATCGCTTCGTCACCCAGTTTAAGCCTGGCGATGACCATGAATAGTTGCGCATAGGCATGGGTTGCGCGCTGTTTGTAGTCAAGATGATCCATGGCGCAGAGCGTTTGCATGTGGTGCTTGATGGTGATTTTTCCATCTGCTTCCCGGTCGAAACGGCGCGTCATGAAGTGCGCGCGCCCGCCTTCTTCCATTAAACGGCAATCTGCCATGTTGATTCCGGCGGCCTTGGCCATCAGGTGATAGGCGTATTCGATGCGCCCGTAATCAGCGCTTCCGCCCAACTCCAGGTCTTTGCCTACGCCATCGAATTTGAGCAACCAGTGCTCGAAGCCGGGAGCCGCGTCGAACTGGCCGCTGCGTATCTGGTTGGTCTGCGGATTCCAGGTGACGACCGCTTTTGCGCGAGCGCCGCCAGCGGAAGTGCCGACGCGGATGATATTGGCGAGCGCTGCCTGCGCCTCTACATCGCCCGACAGGTCGCCATGGATCACCTTGCGCGCGGCTTCTACCAGCGCCTGCATTTCCAGAGGTTCGACGCTCTCGCGGTGAGCGCCGCGCGCTGGTTTGAACTCCAGCGCACCCATGCCGCGCTTGCCCATGTAGGCGAGGCGATCGAGGGTGGTGATGGCGCGTTTTTCCACCCCTTTGCCGGTCATCCAGGCATCAATCAGCGCATTGCCGAAATCGTCGGGCAGCGCGTCGGCCAGCAATCCGGGAAGACGTTTGTAGCTGGGCTCGGAAAGATTTGGAAAGGCAAAAGTAGGCCGGGTATCGGCCAATGGCATGGCCAAGGGCATAGTAAGCGGCGCCAGGTCTATGCCGTTTCGCCTCCATGCAGGATCATAGGCAAACACATAACAGCCCAGGCGCGGATCAGGCGCCACGGCCCCGACACGCTTGCCCCAGATGCGTACCTCGATGACTGGAGTATCCATTAGGGCCCCATTAGATTTCCTTGCGCGGCTTGGAAGCGCGCCGCGCGCGTTGCTGCACTTTGGGCTGGCGCAACAACTCCAGCGGATTGACGCTGATTTCCGGCGCAAGCATTTCGATCCCCTCAAGATATTCGAGCGCTTTTAATACGCGCAGCAAAGTCTCGACAGTTGAGCCGCGTCCGCCTTCCAGATTGCGCAACGCTTTTTCAGAGATACCGGCTTTCTCTGCGGTGCTGCGTTGATCCAGATTGCGATTAAGGCGCAAGCGTCGCAACCGCTCTCCCAGTACGGTCTGGAGTTCTTCCGGTGTATTAAATAGCAGTGCATTCATCTGGTCATTATGTACCGTTAAATTTGCATTTATGCTATTAAGCAGTTAATTTATGCCTATAAATGTATTATATTATCACATGTATAGTCAAGCGGTATTTTTATAACAATTAATACATATTATTTAAATAATAGGTAAATACATGCCTATTAATTGTTTATATGCTATGTTTTGATATAAATGGGTAAAATTGGGGGTATGCAAGGAAGATGAGAGCGAATTATCGCCCGCTTGCAAGGACAGGATGTCAAAGATGAATAGCGAGCCAGGAGAATTGTCCGCTGCATGCAAGGAAAAATGGATCCGCTCCAAAGAGCGGAAATAATGTAACTTTGGGAAATTCAATAGTTGGGCAGCGCTCGCGCGCTGCCCTCTTTACATTCCGGCCAGCACCTTGGCGACCGTTTCCCCCATCGCAGATGGGGTCGGACAGATGGTGACACCCAGCTCTTGCAGCATGGCGACTTTTTCTGCGGCGCTTTCGCCTGCCGAGGAGATGATCGCACCGGCATGGCCCATGCGGCGGCCTTGCGGGGCGGTCAATCCGGCGATGTAGGCGATCAGCGGTTTGCTCATGTGTTCCTTGGCGAAGAGGCCGGCTTCGATCTCTTGCTGCCCACCGATCTCGCCT
>JANYHX010000132.1 GCA_025362155.1 Gallionella sp.
AAGAATGCTGCTGGATAAAATCACCCAGAATGAACGGGCGATGATGCAAACACCGCAGGTGGAGCAGGGCCTGGATGCGCTCATTCGGGATCGCGATAATGCGCAAAAAAAATATGAAGAACTCCACGGCAAAAAAGTGAGCGCGCAAATTGCCCAGAGTCTGGAAAGTGAAAATAAATCCGAACGCTTTACGTTACTTGAACCACCGCTATTGCCAGACAGATATTTTAAACCCAACCGCATAAAAATTATTGCGCTGGGCTTTTTACTGGCGATCGCCGCCTCCTTTGCGGGGCTCCTGGTGATGGCCTCCTTTGATCGTCAAATACGCGGAACTGAAGCGCTGGCGCATGTAACGGGCCAGCGTCCCTTAGCGGTGATTCCCTATCTTTTTATTCAGGAAGAATCGGTACGCAGAAAGCATTTATTCAAGCTGGCAATCATCATAGGAGTGGGCGTGCTGATTGCAATCGCAGTGACAGTCCATTTTTTGTATATGCCACTGGATATCCTGCTGATAAAAACTTTTGCCAGATTGGCCTAAGCGCCAGATTGGTCTAAAGATGAATTCGCAAGCAGTTCGGTTTTAGGTATACCCACCAGTAATCAGGGGAAAAGAATGGAACGTATTAAACAGGCTATAGAAAAGGCCAAAAATCAACAGCCCAAGGAAGATGCCCCCCTTGTCCGACCGCAAGCGCAGAACAAAGAGGCGGTATTTGTGCCGCCTACACCGTATCCTTCGGATGCACTGGATGAGGTTAATTACCATCAAACACGCGTGGTCAAGTTGCGCGCGGAGCATCTGGAAAAACACCGTATATTTTCATTTAACAAAAATGATCCCATGAGTGTGACCTTCGATGTTCTCCGCACCCAGATTTTGCAAAAGATGGAGGAGAAAGGTTGGCGTACCCTGGCCATCACTTCTCCGACACCGGGGGTCGGAAAAACTGTGGTCGCTATTAACCTGGCCATGAGCGTGGTGCAGAAAACCAATAAGACTGCCATGCTGGTTGATTTCGACTTGCGCCAGCCCAGAATAAGCAAGTATTTGGGTATACCCATGGAAAAATCGCTCAATGATTTTCTGGATAGTGACGTGGAAATAGCCGAGATTCTGGTTAATCCCGATATTCCCCGATTGGTTGTGTTGCCTACCCTGAAGGCAGTGAAAAACCCTTCCGAAACCCTTTCCTCAAAAAAAATTGCTGCCCTGATTAAAGAGTTGCGTGAGCGCTACGAGTCACGCATTATTATTTTCGATCTGCCTTCTTTGCTGCATAGTGATGATGCTATTTCTGTGCTGCCCCAAATAGACTGCATCTTGATGGTGGTCGCCAATGGAATGTCCACCCAGCGTGAAATTGAAGATAGCCGCCGCCATCTCTCCAAAGCAAACCTGATCGGAACGGTATTTAATAAGGCGTAAGGAAATTCAGCGCGCGTGCTAATGGCTGCCTTCCCAAGTCCCCTGCCAGCCTTGTGATTTCTTCCGGGGTCATTTCCCTTTGTTCTGCCTCCGTTCTTGGTAGGGAGGCGGCATTGCGGTATGATGAGCAGGTTCAATAATCATCATTGGGTCGCGGGGGAGATTGTAATGAACATTGTGTGGGCAACCCACCATTTACCAAACGTAGGGGCAGATGCCATCAAGGCTCCAGAGCGAGTTTTAATATCTTTAGCTACACACGCCGCCGCTAAAGTGGCTCCCTTGCGTGGTGCATTCCATGGCTGAAGCAAGCGGCGATTTTCAGACCAATAAATTATTCCTTTTGCTGCGCGAATCCCGCTGGATATTGCTGGTTGCTTGCGCGTTATATTTCACCGTTGCCTTATATGGTTATAACCCCGCCGATCCGGCCTGGTCGCATAGCGTCAGTGGCGCGCTGACTGTCAATCCGGGAGGGGTACTGGGCGCGCATCTTTCGGATTTATTATTTTACCTGTTCGGGTTTTCTGCATGGTGGTGGGTGTTGTTCATGTTGCAACGCGTGTGGGCCGGATACCATGAGTTGCGCGCAGATAGCATTTTCAGCAAGCGGGCATTATGGGTCTCGGTCGCTGGCTTTGTGGCGTTATTGCTAGCCAGCAGCGCGCTAGAAGCGATCCGGCTGTATACACTTAAAATTCCGTTACCGCTTGCTCCAGGTGGCATGCTGGGGGCGGTGTTGGGCGAAGCGCTGGCACGCGTATTTGGCTTTACCGGTGCGACATTACTATTGCTTACTTTGATGGCCACTAGTTTTAGCGTATTCAGCGGATTGTCCTGGCTGCGCTTTGTGGATTGGTTGGGGTACCTGCTGGAAAGCACCTATCTATGGGCGCGCCAAACCTGGCAGACACGTCAGGATAAACGCATAGGCATGCAAGCGATGAGCGAGCGAGGCGCTATCGTTGAAGAGGAGAAGAAACGCGTAGAAGAACATCAGCCTATCCACATCGAAATGCCCTTGATGGAAGTAACCAGATCGGCGCGCGCCGCAGAAGAAAAGCAAGTTCCGTTATTCGCCGACATGCCGGATTCCCCCTTGCCGCCGTTGCATTTGCTGGATCAGGCGACCCAGCAAATTGAAGTTGTATCGTCTGACACGCTGGAATTCACCTCGCGCCTGATTGAGCGCAAGCTGAACGATTTTGGCGTAGAAGTGAAAGTGGTGGCGGCCTATCCCGGGCCAGTGATTACGCGTTATGAAATCGAGCCCGCCGTGGGTGTGAAGGGCAGCCAGATCACTAATCTGGTAAAAGATCTGGCGCGTGCATTGTCGGTGATCAGCATACGTCTGGTCGAAACAATTCCGGGGAAAGCATACATGGCCCTGGAATTACCCAACCCTAAACGGCAGGTGGTGCGTCTTTCCGAAATACTCAGTTCGCAGGTGTATGCCGATATGGACTCCGCACTGACCATCGCGATGGGCAAGGATATTTCCGGCAAACCGGTGGTGGCCGATCTGGCCAAAATGCCGCATGTGCTGGTGGCGGGTACTACGGGTTCCGGCAAATCGGTGGCGATCAACGCGATGATCCTGAGCCTGTTATATAAGGCCACGCCGCAGCAAGTGCGCCTGCTGTTGATCGACCCAAAAATGTTGGAGCTCTCGGTGTACGAAGGTATTCCGCACCTGCTCGCCCCCGTCGTTACGGACATGCGGCAGGCAGCATCCGGACTTAATTGGTGCGTACAGGAAATGGATAGACGTTACCGGCTAATGTCATCGCTGGGTGTACGTAACATCGCCGGCTACAACCAGAAATTGCGCGATGCCATCAAAGCCAAACAGCCACTTACCAATCCATTCACACTGACGCCGGATGAACCGGAAGCTCTAGAAGAATTGCCGCTGATTGTGGTATTCATCGACGAACTCGCCGACTTGATGATGGTAGTAGGTAAAAAAATTGAGGAACTGATTGCGCGTTTGGCGCAGAAAGCGCGCGCTTCCGGTATCCATTTGGTGCTGGCCACACAACGGCCTTCGGTGGATGTGATCACCGGACTCATTAAAGCCAACGTGCCGACACGCGTGGCATTTCAGGTATCGAGCAAAATTGATTCGCGCACGATATTGGATCAAATGGGCGCGGAAGCATTATTAGGCCAAGGCGATATGCTGTATCTGCCGCCCGGTAGTGGCTATCCGCAACGCGTACATGGCGCTTTCGTATCCGACCAGGAAGTGCACCGCATTGCCGAATATCTCAAGGCGCAAGGCGAGCCGCAATACATTGATGGCGTGCTCAATTCGCTGGAAGAATCATCGGAAGAGAGTGGCGCTACAGGCGATAGCCTGGATGCAGAGGCGGACCCACTGTATGACCAGGCTGTTGAGATTGTGTTGAAAAACCGCCGTGCTTCGATCTCGCTGGTGCAGCGGCATTTGCGCATAGGCTATAACCGTGCCGCGCGGCTGGTCGAGCAAATGGAAGCGGCAGGGATAGTGTCGGCGATGCAGAGCAATGGTAACCGTGAAGTGATCGCACCGGCGAGGCAGGAATGAGGATTGAATAGCGCCCTGTTATTCATCTTTCAATCCAAATTCGGCTTCTCAGTCCCATAAAGGTAATAATGAAATATTTTCTTGCCGCATTGATACTCTATGCTTCGCCGATTTCCGCCCACGCGGACGCTATCGAAAAACTTAAAACTTTTATTACCGCAACTCATTCCGCACAAGCGAATTTTACCCAGGAAGTGCGGGATCAAAATGGCAAACTTATCCAGAAGGCAAGTGGCATCATGCAATTTCAGCGTCCCGGTAAATTCCGCTGGGCTTACCAGAAACCTTACGAGCAACTCATTGTCGGAGACGGCACAAAATTCTGGCTGTATGACGTAGATTTAAATCAGGTGACTGTCAGAAAACTGGATGCGGCTTTAGGCAGCAGTCCGGCCGCGCTGCTTTCCGGCAGCAATGAAATTGAGCGTGGCTTTGCGCTGACTGAGAATGGCAGCAGAGATAACCTTGAATGGCTGCAAGCTACGCCCCGAGGCCAAAGCGGTAAAGAACAGGACAGCAGCTTCAACAAAATACTCATGGCGTTCAACATTCACTCCGAGTTGGTGGTGATGGAGTTGAACGATATGTTCGGACATAAAACCGTGCTGCGTTTTTCTGATATGCAACATAATCCGAAATTATCTGATCAGCAGTTTCGTTTCACGCCGCCTAAAGGCGCAGATGTTCTTAGTGAGTAACTCACGGTTACATGCCCACCGCCAGTCTGTTTGCTCCACCTTCCCCAGCTGCGCCACTAGCAGAACGCCTGCGTCCTAAACAAATCGACGAAGTCATCGGGCAGTCGCACCTATTGGGCGCAGGCAAGCCGCTGCGCTTGGCGTTTCAATCCGGCAAGCTGCATTCGATGATCCTGTGGGGGCCGCCCGGTGTAGGCAAGACCACGCTGGCGCGGCTGATGGCGTCGGCCTTCGATGCCGAGTTCGTGCCGCTGTCGGCGGTGTTGTCCGGCGTGAAAGACATCCGTGAGGCCATCGCGCAGGCACAGCAAGTGTTGCAACAG
>JANYHX010000203.1 GCA_025362155.1 Gallionella sp.
GGTTCATCGTTATCTGACCTATCTCTCGCGCGTATGCAAATCGCGCCTGTCAAAAAAACCTACCAGGATTCTCTACGGAGATTTTCTACAGGTTTTCCGGTTAGCAACGATGTTTTATGCGCCGGTTAACCTCACTCCCCCGTTCAACGGGCTGGTTTACTACCTGCGTTTACATATTAGGGACTTTATAAGTTCGTCATGCTGGATTCGATTCGGCATTCAGTTATTGTTTTAACTGGGTGTTGCCTTGCGTCCGTATGCCGACTTGGATTCCCTGTGATAATAAAAAAGGAAGCAAGATGTCATTTGAAAATTTAAATTTAAACGCCGCCATTCTGAAGGCGATTGCCGAAACTGGCTACACCGAACCTACTCCCATTCAGGCGCAAGCTATTCCTGAAATCATGGCTGGCCACGATCTGATGGCTTCATCGCAAACCGGCAGCGGCAAGACCGCTGCGTTTATTCTGCCTGCGCTGAACCGTTTGGCTACGCCTTCTGCACTGCCCGGAAAAGGTCCGCGCGTGCTGGTGTTGACCCCGACCCGCGAACTCGCACAACAGGTCTGCGATGCCGCGACCAAATATGGCAAGAATATGCGCTTCAAGATCATCAGCATTCTGGGTGGCATGCCTTACCCGGTGCAAAACCGTATGCTATCTGGTCATGTGGATATTCTGGTGGCCACACCGGGTCGCTTGATCGATCATCTGGAGCGCGGCCGTATCGATTTTTCGCGCCTAGAAGTTCTGATCCTTGATGAAGCGGATCGCATGCTGGACATGGGTTTCGTCGATGATGTGGAACGCATCGCCAAGGCGACCCCGGCAACACGCCAGACCCTGCTGTTCTCTGCAACGCTGGATGGCGTAGTGGGTAATCTGGCCTCCCGCCTGCTCAAAACACCAAAGAGAATTTCCGTCTCTGCCGCCAAGGACAAGCACGAAAACATCGAGCAACGCATGATGTTCGCCGATGACGTGGCGCACAAGAACAAGATGCTCAGCCACCTGCTGACCGATACCGAAGTGAATCAGGCGCTGGTGTTCACCGCGACCAAACGCGATGCGGATGGCCTGGCTGATCAACTATCTGCACAAGGCCATTCCGTTGCGGCATTGCACGGTGACATGAGCCAGCGCGAACGTAACCGCACCCTGCTCAACATGCGCAACGGCAACGTGCGCATCCTGGTCGCTACCGACGTGGCTGCACGCGGCCTGGACGTGCGCGGCATCTCACATGTAATCAACTTCGACCTGCCCAAGTTTGCCGAAGACTACGTGCATCGCATCGGCCGTACCGGTCGCGGCGGTTCGTCCGGCATTGCCATTTCGTTCGCCTCGAATCGCGATGCGCAATTGCTGAAGCGTATTGAGCGCTACACCGACCAAAACATCAAAATGCACACCATTGAAGGGTTGGAGCCTAAATACAAACTGCGCACCGGTGGCCCTACTTCGGATCGTCCACGCAGCAATAGCGGTCCGCGCAGTAACGGACCACGCAGCAATGGTGGCGGTTACGGCGGTGGCAACAGTGCAGGCTTTGGTGGCAATCGCACGGGTGGCTACACTGGCAACAAAACCAGCGGCGGTTTTGCCGATAAAACCGGAAATGGCTTTCACCATAGTGCCCCTGACAGTCGCCATAGCCATGCCGGACGCAAAGAAGGTTATGCCAACGGCAATACTAGCCATGGCAATACTAGCCATGGCAATACACTGGGTGTGGGCGGCGGCCAAGGTTTTGGTGGTCAAGGCCGCAGCCATGGTGCCGGTCAACCACGCAGCGCTGAGCGCAGCTTTGGCAATAATCGCAGTGGCACCAGTGCGCCACGCCGTCCTAGCGATCGGCCCAGTGATAGACCCAGTGATCGTCCCAGCTACACACTGGGACGCGGTAACAATGGTAATGGCCGTTAATTAACTCCCTAACCCAACCTTCTGCGAAAGATAAACTGTGGGCTTTTATGCACAAATCTTGAGTAATGAATGGTTGTGGTTAGGCAATTTTATTTTCGCCTATATATTGTTCCGTGCCGCCTCGACTGCGCCTTGGGGCGCACTGTGGCGTAACACTGAGCAATTCAGCGTATTGATTGGGCTATCACTGGGATTGACCGCATTGTGGCTGTTGCCCGTGGGTTTGCGCGAAGGATTGACGTTACATCTGCTCGGTGCAACCTTATGTGTTTTGTTGTTCGATTGGCAGATCGCTTCGCTATTGCTGACCGTCCTCTTGCTGATAGGGTTGCTCAAGAATGAAAGTAATTTGATCGTAGCCGGTAGTAGCGGAATGGTATTGATCGTTTTGCCTATCATGGCCACTCGAGTATTTTTTCATCTTTTTCAGCGTTTTGGCATCAAAAGTTATTTCAGTTTCATCTGGTGGAATGGTTATGTCTGTGGCTTTTTGACCATGATACTGGTCGGGCTTGCCAATGCACTATTGATTGGAATATTCGGCCCCTATAGCTGGTTCACTTTCAAACAGGACTATCTGGCTTTTCTGCCTATACTGAGTTCCAGTGAATCTGTAGTGACGGGAGTATTTATTTCTGGATTCGCCGTGTTTCTGCCTAAGGCAGTTGCTTATTTTGATCAAGATATTTACTTTGCCAAAAAGCCTCCGGACTGACCAAGTAATCTAAAGCATCATAAAAAAGCACGCTTCGGCGTGCTTTTTAACGGGTCAAAAAAGTTACAAATATTTTTTCATGCGTGCCACCACGGTTGCACGAGGGAACAATGCCAGCACTGCGTCCACCGACGGAGTATGTGTCTGTCCAACCAACATCACACGCAACGGCATCGCCAACTTGGGCATCTTCAAATTATGCTTGGTCAGCAATTCTTTTATTAGCGCGGCCAACGCGGGCGCTTCCCAGGTAACATCGGCAAAACGTTCGGCAAGTTCCCGCAACACGGGCAACACTTCAGGTAGCAGATGCGCATCGAGTAATTCCTGAGCTGCATGCACCTCGATATAAAACACCTCCGCCTCATCCGCCAGTTCGAGCAAGGTTGCGGCACGCTCTTTATACAAGGCGATCACTGCCTCCAGCTGTGGAACATCGGTCACCTGCACGCCGCGGTCAGCCAGATGCTTGCGCACCAAGCCATCCAGGCGCATGTTGTCAGCCAGCTTGATGTAATGCTGGTTCAGCCAGCGCAATTTTTCCGGATTGAATTGTGCTGCCGATTTGCTGATCTGCCGCAAATCGAACCACGCGATGAATTCCTGCATGGAGAATATCTCTTCGTCGCCGTGCGACCAACCCAAACGCGCCAGATAATTGATCAGCGCTTCCGGCAAAAAACCCTCTTCGGCATATTGCATCACGCTCACCGCGCCATGCCGCTTGGACAGCCGCTCACCGTCACTGCCCAGGATCATCGGCACATGGGCATATTGCGGTAGCGTCGCGCCCAAAGCCTTGAGTATATTGATCTGGCGCGGCGTGTTATTGACATGATCGTCGCCGCGAATGACTTGGGTGATGCCCATGTCCAGATCGTCCACCACCACGCAAAAATTATAAGTCGGGGTCCCGTCGGCACGCGCGATGATCAGATCATCCAGTTCTGCGTTTTCGAACACGATCTTGCCCTTGACCATGTCGTCCCATGCTGCCACGCCATGCATCGGATTCTTGAAACGCACCACCGGTTTGATGCCCTCTGGCGGAACCGGTAAAGCCTTGCCTTGTTCCGGTCGCCAATGACCATCGTAGCGCGGCTTCTCGCCGCGCGCGCGCTGCGCCTCGCGCATCGCATCCAGCTCAGCAGGCGAGGTGTAGCAGTAATACGCCTTGCCTTCGTCCAGCATCTGCTGCAACACTTCCTTGTAACGATCCATACGCTGCATCTGATAAAATGGGCCCTCGTCATAATCCAGATTCAACCAGGACATCCCGTCCAGGATCGCCTGTACCGATTCCTGTGTGGAACGTTCCAGATCAGTATCTTCGATACGCAAAATGAAGGTGCCGCCCAACTTGCGCGCATATGCCCAGGAGAATAAGGCGGTGCGTGCACCGCCGATGTGAAGGTAGCCGGTAGGGCTGGGAGCGAAACGAGTACGAATGGCCATAAGTTAAACAGGATAGACAAACAAGGAGGCGCGCATTTTACGAGCTTTGCGCATTGCGTGCACAAAAGTTGTGACTGTGACCATTGACCAAGGTAATTTCGTTGTATGCTCTAATTCGCGCCCTCTTCCCGGGGCGGTTAGCTCAGCGGTAGAACACTAGCTTCTCACGGTAGGGGGCGTTGGTTCGAAACCAGTACCGCCCCTCATGGCACTCGGTTAAGCCCAAACGCCCCTAAAAACGGAGGGCTGAGCACTTCTAAATGGTAAGCTTTTGTCACGACACTGACCACTTGGTGCAATGGCCGCGACCGCCGAAACAGAAGGCGATGAGTGCGGAAGAATACGCGAATTTCCCGAAATTTATTACGATGCGCGAGGTGAATGTCAATGGACGCATACTGGTGACAACATTGCTTGATCCGGCGCTTGCATCGGTGCAATCACTTGGCGCGCTGTACACGATGCGCTGGAATATCGAAGTCGATTTCCGCACCATCAAAGCGACGCTGGAGATGGATGTGTTGCGTTGCAAATCACAGCCGATGGCGGACAAAGAGATTGCGGTGTATTTCTTGGCCTACAACATGGTGCGCTGGGCGATGGCGAAAGCGGCATTGCTTGCGGATGTATTGCCGAGGATGTTGAGTTTTGCCGGAGCCAAGCGATTGCTTGGAACCTTCGCCGATCAGCTTCGCCAAACATCGGGCGATCAAATCCGCACTTTGATTGCCACAGTGACGGCTTGTATGGCGACTCTGCGATTGCCGCATCGGCCAGACCGGATTGAGCCACGAGCGAAGAAACGACGCCCCAAAAACCTGCCATTGCTAACTATGCCGCGCCAAGTCACGCGTGACCTCATTTATGCTCAGAGATCGCTTAACCGAGTGCCATGAAGTACCGCCCCCAATAAATACCACTAATAAATTTAGGCACGCCAAACAAAAAGCCCGACACGAAAGTGTCGGGCTTTTTTGCCAACTCAAGAACCGATTAAGGGGCCTGAATATTGGATGCTTGCTTGCCCTTAGGGCCTTGTGTCACTTCAAAGGTGACCTTCTGACCTTCTTTGAGTGACTTGAAACCACTCATATTGATCGCGGAAAAGTGCGCGAACAAATCTTCACTGCCATCATCGGGAGTGACGAAACCAAAACCCTTTGAGTCGTTAAACCATTTAACTGTACCAGTTGCCATGTGTATATCTCCTGCTAAAAAAACGGGGAAAGCCCCCGCAAAACTATTTGAATCGAAGATTGCGCATGGAAAACCAGTACTGCAAAAACTTTGAATCAAATACCAAGGTGCGTTGTACGCTGGTTTGGTCGGTATCGTCAAGGTAAAATTAAACATTTCTCGCTAAGCACTTGGTTCTACCCCGATTTAACGGATACCTCATTAAGAGTGATAATACACTCGGAGGTAAACGATGCACAAACGCAGGAAATACAGTCAAGAATACAAACAGGAAGCAGTCCGGCTTGTTGGGCAATCTGATATTCCATTAACGCAGATCGCCGCTAATTTAGGGATCAATCCCAGCATACTGCGACGCTGGTGTGCTGAAATCAGCAAGGCCGGTAAAAATGCCTTTCCCGGCAATGGCACACCGCGAGACTTGGAGCTGGCTCGAATCAAACGCGAGTTGCAGCAGGTTAAACAGGAGCGCGATTTTTTAAAAGAAGCGGCGGTGGGTTCAACCGGTCAGTGCAACATCATCTGTTCTAATGTACTTTTGAAAGGTGGTGTATATGGCACAACTGGGACGGCCTGGCCTAACTGCATCGCAAAAAGCGGAGCTGTGGGAAAGATGGAAATCGGGACAGTCGTTAAGTGATATTGGTCGCGCCCTTGGTAAACATGCGGGATCAATTCATGGTGTTGTATCGGGTAACGGGGGCTATATACCGGCTGTTCGTCGGCGTTCCCCTCAAGCGTTGACGCTGGCGGAGCGTGAAGAGATTTCGCGCGGCATTGCCAGCAATACTCCGATACGACAAATCGCTGTTGCAATAGGGAGGGCTCCATCCACAGTGAGTCGAGAAATTTCTCGTCATGGCGGCCTCATGAAATATCGCGCATCTGAGGCAGATTCTGAAGCCTGGGCACGCGCTCGTCGCCCCAAGGAATGCCGGCTGGCTATCTGCAAAAGGCTACAATGGACCGTAGCCAATAAGCTGAAACTTGATTGGTCACCACAGCAAATATCGGGGTGGCTCAAATTGCGATTTCCAGATGATGAGAGTATGCGCGTATCCCACGAAACGATCTATCGTAGCCTGTTCATTCAGGCTCGTGGCGTTCTTAAAAAGGAACTGGTTGAGCACTTGCGATCACGGCGCATGATGCGCCGTTCAAAGAATGCCACCACGGACGGCCAACCACGGGGCCAAATTATTGAGGGTATTTCCATCCGCGAACGCCCTGCCGAAATTGAAGACCGGGCTGTGCCCGGTCATTGGGAAGGGGATTTAATTACCGGGTCGAACAATACGCATATAGCGACCCTAGTCGAGCGCCACTCCCGTTTTACCCTGCTCGTAAAGGTCAAAGGAAAAGACACTGCCAGTGTGGTAACGGCCCTAAGCAAGCAAGTTCGTAAACTGCCCGCTGAATTGCGCCGCTCACTGACTTGGGATCGGGGCATGGAGCTTGCACGGCATAAGGAGTTCACCCTCTCAACAGGTGTTCTGGTTTACTTCTGTGATCCGCGCAGCCCATGGCAACGAGGCACCAACGAAAACACAAACCGCCTCTTGCGACAATATTTCCCGAAGGGAACGGATCTATCTGGATACACGCAGATGGAGTTGAACAAAATAGCGCTTCGATTAAACCAGAGGCCAAGAAAAACCTTGGGGTTTATTACGCCAGCAGATAAACTGCAGGCTAGTGTTGCATCGACCGGTTGAACCCACCGGACTTACTTTTAGAAACACGGGGATGTTTTCCCGTCAGAAAACATTTCAAGATTATTTCGATGTGGGTGCAGAACATCCAGTGATTAAGGTCAGTAAAGAATCGCTTGTTGAGATATCACAAATTTATCATTCCTTTTTGGAGGCTACTAAAAAAGACTCAGGAGGGGCTGCCTTTCCAGAGATTCTGCGTGCGATGAGTATGTTCGACTCATTAAGTTTCTTGCCTCAAAACTCCGAATTTCACGTTCTGCATCTATTTGCAATAGTTGAGATGTTGATTACACACAATCCAAAATTAGAAGACCGAGGTGATTCAATTACTCATCAAATGCAATCAAAAATCCCTCTTCTTTTTCGCCGCTTTTCTAAACCATTAGATTTTTCTAACTTCTTTCCAAATGCGACAGAGAAGAAAATATGGTCAGCTTTATACACGTATCGAAGCGCGTTAGCGCATGGAGGAATTCCTAATTTTCAGGCGAATTTAAAAATTCTTAAAGATGCAAACAATGCAAAAGCTTTTCTAAGAGAGGTGGTAAAGGCATTGCTTAGGCACTGTTTAAAAGAGCCACAACTATACAAAGATTTACGAGAGTGCTAGTTTCGATGATCATCGG
>JANYHX010000216.1 GCA_025362155.1 Gallionella sp.
CCAGAGCATGGATGGCGTGATCGCCATCGGCGGTTGCGACAAGAATATGCCGGGTGCGATGATCGCAATCGCGCGGTTGAACATTCCGTCTATATTCGTCTACGGCGGCACCATCAAGCCGGGCCACTACAAGGGCCGCGATCTGACTATCGTCAGCGCGTTCGAGGCTGTGGGGCAATACACCGCGAACAAAATTGATGCAACAGAATTGGCTGAGATCGAGCGCCATGCCTGCCCGGGGGCGGGTTCCTGCGGCGGCATGTTTACCGCGAACACCATGTCCTCAATCATCGAGGCGATGGGTTTAAGCCTGATGTATTCCTCCACGATGGCAGCGGAGGATATGGAGAAAGCAGAGAGCACCGCGAAGTCAGCCGAAGTGCTGGTGAACGCAATCAGGAAACAAATCCTGCCGCGCCAGATATTGACGCGCAAGGCGTTCGAGAATGCGATTGCGGTGACCATGGCGGTGGGTGGTTCCACCAACGCGGTGTTGCACCTGCTTGCCATCGCCCATGCCGCACAAGTAACGCTCACGATTGAGGACTTTGAAACTATACGCGCGCGCGTGCCGGTGCTGTGCGACCTGAAACCATCCGGTAAATATGTCGCGACCGACTTGCATCGTGCCGGAGGGATTCCGCAGGTAATGAAGATTTTGCTTGAGCATGGAGTTCTGCACGGCGATGCGCTGACCGTCACCGGCCAAACTGTTGCGGAAGTTCTAAAAGATATTCCTGAAGAACCACGCAAGGATCAGGATGTGATCCGGCCGTGGAGTAAGCCGATCTATGCGCAAGGACACCTTGCCATATTGAAAGGCAATCTTGCCACGGAAGGCGCGGTCGCAAAAATCACCGGCGTCAAGCTGGCAAAGATTACCGGACCCGCGCGCGTGTTCGATTCCGAAGAGGCGTGCATGGAAGCGATCCTCGCGCGCAAGATCAAGGCGGGCGATGTGGTGATTATCCGTTACGAAGGCCCCAAGGGCGGTCCCGGTATGCGCGAGATGTTGTCGCCTACCTCGGCGATCATCGGCGAAGGTCTGGGCGACTCGGTTGGCCTGATTACCGATGGCCGTTTTTCCGGTGGCACTTATGGCATGGTGGTCGGACATGTCGCGCCGGAAGCGGCGGTGGGCGGAGCTATCGCGCTGGTCAACGAGGGTGATTCGGTGACTATTGATGCGGAGCTACGCCTGCTGCAACTCAATGTGAATGATGCCGAACTGGCGCGCCGCCGCGCCGCCTGGCAACCGCCAGCGCCTCGCTATATGCGCGGTGTAATGGCGAAATATGTCAAGCTGGTGTCGACGGCAAGCAAGGGCGCTGTGACGGATTAAAAATTTTTGCCGAATAATTATTACGGAGTAGAAGATGTCAGAAATTACTGCAAGTATGGTCAAGGAACTGCGCGAGATGACAGGTCTCGGCATGATGGAATGCAAAAAGGCGCTGGTTGAATCCAACGGTGATTTGAAAGCAGCCGAAGAGCAAATGCGTATCAAGAGTGGCGCTAAAGCGAGCAAAGCCGCCAGTCGCGTGACCGCCGAGGGCGTAGTCAGCAGCTACATTGCGAATGACGGCAAGAGTGGCGCGCTGGTGGAAGTGAATTGCGAAACAGACTTTGTCGCCAAGAACACAGACTTTGTCGCATTTGCAAAAAATGCTGCTGAAATGGTAGCGAAAAACAATCCTGCTGACCTGGCAGCATTGTCAAACATGACAGTCATCAATGGGGCGGGCACTCTGGAAGAAGTCCGCAAGACTCTGATCATGAAGCTGGGTGAGAACATCAGCATCCGCCGTTTCGAGCGTTATGCGACCAGCACCGGCAAGCTGTCCAGCTATTTGCACGGCAGCAAGATCGGCGTTTTGTTGAATTTTACCGGCGGTGACGAAGCCCTGGGTCGCGACCTGTCCATGCATATCGCCGCCAGCAAGCCCAAGTCGATTGATACTTCCGGGGTAAATCCGGCAGACATCGAAACCGAACGTCGCATCGCGATTGAAAAGGCGCGCGAAGCGGGCAAGCCGGAAGCGATGCTGGAAAAAATTGCCGACGGCACGGTGCAGAAATTCCTTAAGGAAGTAACCTTGCTGGGCCAGGTGTTCGT
This sequence comes from Gallionella sp., assembly GCA_025362155.1. Taxonomy (GTDB): domain Bacteria; phylum Pseudomonadota; class Gammaproteobacteria; order Burkholderiales; family Gallionellaceae; genus Gallionella. Next base: position 2,117 of record JANYHX010000216.1, read on the forward strand.
CAAGGCTGAAGATGGCAAACAGACCATTGAGCAGTTGCTGAAAAGCAAAGGCGCTACAGTAACGGCGTTCCAGATGTTCGTGGTAGGCGAGGGCATCGAGAAGAAGGTCGAAGACTACGCAGCTGAAGTGGCCGCTGCCGCTGCTGCTGCACAGGTTTAATCAGCATGAGCGCCCCCGCCTATAAACGCATTCTGCTCAAGCTCAGCGGCGAAGCCCTGATGGGTGACGACAGCTATGGCATCAATCACGAGGTGATCGCACGCATCGTCGCTGAGATCGCGGAAGTGGTGGGTATGGGTGTGCAAGTGGCGATTGTCATCGGTGGAGGAAATATTTTTCGCGGCGTGGCTCCGGCAGCGGCAGGGATGGATCGGGCGACCGCCGATTACATGGGCATGTTGGCCACGGTGATGAATGCCATGGCGTTACAGGATGCGATGAAACGTGCCGGGCTGGATTGCCGTGTACAGTCTGCGTTGAATCTGGAGCAGGTTGCCGAGCCGTTCATTCGTACCAAAGCATTGCGTTATCTGGAAGATGGCAAAGTAGTGATTTTCGCGGCAGGCATAGGCAGTCCGTTCTTTACCACTGATACCGCTGCCGCTTTGCGCGGTGTGGAAATGTCTGCCGAGGTGGTGATCAAGGCAACCAAGGTAGATGGCGTTTATACTGCTGACCCGAAGAAAGACCCGCACGCGGTTCGCTATCAGAGCTTGAGTTTTGATGAGGCGATCAGCAAAAATCTCCAGATTATGGATGCAACCGCGCTGACGCTGTGTCGTGACCAAAAATTGCCCATCATCGTATTCAGTATATTCAAGGCGGGGGCGCTGAAGCGCGTGGTAATGGGCGAGGGTGAAGGTACTCTGGTGCGTGTCGATTAAAATAGGGAACGCATTGATTGACTCAGGAGCAAGCATGATCGCTGAACTCAAAAAAACTACCGAACAAAAGATGACCAAGTCGCTGGACGCATTGAAAGCCGACCTGGGGAAAGTGCGTACCGGGCGTGCGCACACCGGTTTGCTGGATCATGTGATGGTGGAGTATTACGGCAATCCGACCTTGATCACGCAAGTGGCCAACATCACGCTGGTCGATGCGCGTACTATCGGCGTGCAACCATGGGAGAAGAATATGGTCGGCTCGGTTGAGCGCGCCATTCGTGATGCCGATCTGGGGCTGAATCCCGCCACCAACGGCGACATGATCCGGGTGCCAATGCCAATGTTGACTGAGGAACGCCGTCGCGATCTGATCAAGGTGAT